>NZ_JBHWUU010000002.1:110002-191513 GCF_042737375.1 Streptomyces sp. NPDC060000 | reverse complement strand
CGGCGCGCGCTGTCATGCCGGCCGCCGGACGGAGTCCGGCCCGTCGTCCCGAAGCCCGGGAGGCCCGCCAGGGCCGAGCGGTGTGAGGGCGACAGCAGGAGGTTCAGCCGACGGCCGGGTCGTGGAGGACGGCACGCACGACGAGCTTCTCGCGCTCGACGGCAGGTATGCCCGCCTGTGGCGGACGTTCGTGGGAGAGGACGAGCCCGCGGCGGTGTGAGGGGGCCGGTGTGGGGCGGCAGCGGGAGGCTGCGCCTCGCGGTCGCGTGGTGAGGGGTCGGCGCGCGCAACCATTCGCCGGGCGTCGTGCGTCCGTACAGCAGTACGGCGATCGTATGTACGGCGAACGTGGGAGGAGCGGGAACCGTGGGCGCAGGTGCGAGACGTGTGACAGTCCGGCGGCTGGTGCTCGGACTGGTCCTGCTGATCGTGTCCGCGCTGCTCACCGTCGCGGTGCCGGGCAGCGCCCAGGCCGCGTCGTCCTCCTCGTCCTGCCCGGGCCGGAAGGTGCGGACGCTGCCCTTCTCCACCGGCTCGGTTCTGGTCTACAAGGACGGCGGATACGTCTGTGCCGTGACCGTCCAGAAGAATCCCGGCACGAAGCGGCTGATCTCGGTGAGTGTGCAGGCGCGCGGCAATGTCGCCGTGCGTAAGTCGAGGTCGCACACACGCAGTTCCCCACCGGTCAGGGTCTACGCGGGGCACCGGTGTGTGCGGGTGACGGGAGCGGTGGCCGGCGGCTCGTACCGCTCGGGCTGGATCCTCTGCTGAATCCGACTCCGCCGGCGAGGAACCCGCCGGCGAGGACCGACCGGCGAGGACCCGACCCCTGAGGAACCGCCCGTACCGGTTTGATGCCTCAACCCCCTCTGGTGTGACGGGTGTTGCTCCGATAGCTTCCGGCGACGCACATCTGTCTCACAGGGAGGGTGCACGCGCATGCGCAAGGCGCTCAGATGGCTGCTGGCGCTCACGGTGCTCATAGGCACCTTGAGCACGGCGGCCACGGCTGGGGCGGCCACCGCCGCCGGGCCCAGGGCCACCGCCACCACGGACATCGAGGACCAACTCCTCGCCATACCGGGCATGAGCCTGATCCAGGAGAAGCCGTACCCCGGCTACCGCTACTTCGTCCTGAACTACACCCAGCCGGTGGACCACCGGCACCCCGCCAAGGGCACGTTCCAGCAGCGGATCACCGTGCTGCACAAGGACACCGCGCGCCCCACGGTCTTCTACACCGGCGGCTACAACGTCTCCACCACCCCCAGCCGCCGCGAGCCGACCCAGATCGTGGACGGCAACCAGGTCTCCATGGAGTACCGCTTCTTCACACCGTCCCGCCCCGACCCGGCGGACTGGTCCAAGCTGGACATCTGGCAGGCGGCGAGCGACCAGCACCGCGTCTTCGAGGCGCTGAAGAAGATCTACACCAAGAACTGGATCTCCACGGGCGGCTCCAAGGGCGGTATGACGGCGACCTACTACGAGCGCTTCTACCCCAGGGACATGGACGGCGTGGTGGCCTACGTGGCCCCCAACGATGTCGTCAACGACGAGGACTCCGCCTACGACCGCTTCTTCGCGACCGTCGGCACCAAGGAGTGCCGCGACCGCCTGAACGCCGTACAGCGTGAGGCGCTGGTGCGCCGTGAGCCGCTGGAGAGGAAGTACGAGGCGTACGCGGCGGAGAACGGCTACACGTTCACCACCATCGGCAGCCTGGACCGCGCCTACGAGGCGGTCGTCCTCGACTACGTCTGGGGCTTCTGGCAGTACAGCCTGCTGTCCGACTGCGACACGATCCCCGCGAACGCGGCGACCGCCACCGACGACGAGATCTGGACGTCGGTCGACACGATCTCGGGCTTCTCGGCCTACGCGGACCAGGGCCTGGCGACCTACACGCCGTACTACTACCAGGCGGGCACCCAACTCGGCGCCCCCACCATCCACTTCCCGCACATCGAGAAGAAGTACGTCCGCTACGGCTACCAGCCCCCGCGCAACTTCGTCCCCCGCGACATCACGATGAAGTTCCAGCCGTGGGCGATGCGGGACGTCGACACCTGGGTGAAGCACAACGCCCACCACATGCTCTTCGTCTACGGCCAGAACGACCCGTGGGGCGCGGAGCGCTTCCGGCTCGGCAAGGGCGCGAAGGACAGTTACGTCTTCACGGCCCCGGGCCTGAACCACGGCGCCAACGTCGCCGGCCTGGTCGCGGACCAGAAGACGCTGGCGACGGCCCGGATCCTGCAGTGGGCGGGCGTCTCGCCCACCGCCGTGGCCCAGGCCAAGCCATTGGCGAAGTTCGACGCGAAACTGGACGTACGCGACGTGGAGCGGGAGCCGGCGCTGCGCCCATGAGCGCGGCTCGCACCGGCCGCGCGCATCCCACCGGATGCGTGCCGCCGCCGAGCTGGACATAAAGGGCCGTGGACGCCGGGCACTCCGCGCGGTCGTCCACGGCCCGCACCACCTCGTACCGCGGTTTCCGCCCGCCCGAGCCGTCGCAGGCCTGAGGCCGCGTACGTCAGGCCGTATACGTCAGGCCGTATACGTCAGGCCGTATCCGATCGGGTAGAGCACCTGCGCCGGGTCGTCCGCCCGACGGACCGGCACCGGCAGCTTTCCGCGCGGACGGTCCACCCCTGCGATCACCCTGGCGGCTGCACGCAGTTCGACGTCGGTCCAGGAGCAGGTCGCCAAGCAGGCTTGTGAGGAGACGAGTTGGGCGACGTCGTACGGGTTGCGGACGGCCACCGCCACCACCGGCCGCCCGGTGGCCGCCAGTCGGTCCACCAGCGTCCGCTGCGGGTCGGCCGCCGTCGTGACGTTGTAGGTCGCGACCACCACGGCGTCCGCGCCGCCCGCGGCCGTCACCGCCCCAGTGATCGTCTCGGCGGAGGGGGACGTGCCCGTGGACAGGGCCGTCGCCCTGAAGCCCAGCCCGGTGAGCGCGGCGGCGAGCACACCGGTGGGCGGGCCCGTGGTGCCGGTGGGGGAGGCCGGGTCGGCGCCGACGACCAGCAGCCGGGGGTGGGTCCGGGGGGAGAGCGGGAGCAGTGACCCCTCGTTGACCAGCAGCGTCGTCGTCCGCTCGGCGATCCGGTCGGCCGCGGCGCGGTGCTCCCGCGCGCCGACCGTCCGCCCGACGTCCGCCGGGTCGACGTACGGTTCGTCGAGCAGTCCCAGCCGTGCCTTCAGCCGCAGGATCCGCAGGACCGATACGTCGAGCCGCTGTTCGGTGAGCTCCCCGTCCCGTACGGCCTTCAGGACGGCGTTCCAGGCCACGTCCAGGTCCGGCGGGTTGAGGAGTTGGTCGACGCCCGCCTCGATGGCGAGCACGGGCACCCGGTCGTCGCCGTACTTCGTGCGCACGCCCGCCATGTCGAGGGCGTCGGTGATCACGACCCCGTCGTAGCCGAGCCGCTCGCGCAGGATGCCGGTGACGATCGGACGGGAGAGGGTGGCCGGGTCACCGGAGGCGTCGAGCGAGGGGACCAGGATGTGCGCGGTCATGACGGACTCGGCCCCGGCCGCGATCGCCGCCCGGAAGGGCACCGCGTCCAGTGCCTCCCACACCTCGCGCGAGTGGGTGATGACGGGGAAGCCGGTGTGGCTGTCGACGGCCGTGTCCCCGTGCCCGGGGAAGTGCTTGACGGTCGCCGCCACACCCGCCGCCCGGTAGCCCTCGGCCTCCGCCGAGACCAGGGCGGCCACGGCCTCCGGGTCGGCGCCGAAGGAGCGGACACCGATGACCGGGTTCGCCGGGTTCACGTTGACGTCGGCCACGGGGGAGTAGTTCTGCCGGATGCCCATCGCCCGCAGCTCACGGCCGGCGAGCCGGCCGAGGGTACGGGCGTCGGCGCGGCTGCCCCCCGCGCCGATCGCCATGGCGCCCGGGAAGAGGGTGGCGGGGCTGCCCACCCGGCAGACGGCACCGTGTTCCTGGTCGGTGGAGATCAGCACCGGCAGGCCGCGCGGCTGCTGGAGCGAGGCTCGCTGGATCCCGTTCGAGAGGTCGGCGATCTGCCGCGGGTCGCGGGTGTTGTGCGTCCAGGTGAAGTAGATGATCCCGCCGAGCCGGTAGCGGGCGAGCAGCTCGGCGGCCGTGCGGACGCCGAGTTCGCGGCCGTTGGCGTCGGCGTCGGCCTGGTCGGGCGCGGTCGCCGAGTGGCCGAAGACCCGCGAGACGAAGACCTGGCCGACCTTCTCCTCCAGGGTCATCCGGGAGAGGAGTTCGCCGGGACGACGGTCGTTCGCGTGTGCCGGACCGCCGACGGTGAGGGCGGCGGTGACGCCCGCGCCGGCGGCGAGGACGGTGCGTCTGGAGGGCATGTGCGCTCCTTCCGGTGGGGGGCCGGTGGCGCACGCTACCCGCGGGAGGCGCCGCCATCGGCGCATTGGAGGGGGGCGCGCCGATGACGGCTCGGCCGCCGGGGCCGCGGTGCGGCGGAGAGGGTGGGTCGGCGATCGCGGCCAGCAGCGAGGGCCGACACCGCACCGAGGCGACTCGTCCGACAGCTCGGCACTTCGACGAGCGGACTTCGACCAGGGTTCCCGCCCACGCACGAATCCCCGTAAGTCGGTGCGGAAGTGACACAGGGGACTGACGGGGCGGCCACCGGAGGCGCCCACCGGACCCAGGTCCGGCCACCACCTCGCATACGAACACCCGATGTGAGGCCGCCCCGCCCGTTCGACCGGGGAAACCGTTGCCGTTCGGCCGGGGGAAACCGTTGCCGTTCGGCCGGGGGAAGTCACTGTCGTTCAACCGGGGGAAACCGCCTCGACACTCGTCCATCCCGTGGACTTACCGGCGCCGGGGCGGACCGGCGCGGGATCATGAGGGGCATGGCCCTCGTCGACATTCCCGGTTCCAAGTCCCTCACCGCCCGCGCCCTCTTCCTCGCGGCGGCCGCCGACGGCGTCACCACCCTCCAGCGTCCCCTCCGTTCCGACGACACCGAGGGATTCGCCGAGGGCCTGACACGGCTCGGCTACCGCGTAGGACGGGCACCGGGCGCCTGGCAGGTGGACGGCCGCCCGCAGGGACCGGCGCTCGCCGAGGCCGACATCCACTGCCGGGACGGCGCGACCACGGCACGTTTCCTGCCGGCTCTCGCCGCCGCCGGTCACGGCACCTACCGCTTCGACGCCTCCCCGCAGATGCGCCGCCGCCCCCTTCTCCCGCTCACCCGCGCCCTGCGCGACCTGGGCGTGGACCTGCGGCACGAGGAGGCGGAGGGCCACCACCCGTTGACCGTGCGGGCGGCCGGCGTCGAGGGCGGGGACGTGGTGCTGGACGCCGGCCAGTCCTCCCAGTACCTGACCGCCCTCCTCCTGCTCGGCCCGCTCACCCGCACCGGCCTGCGCATCACGGTCACGGACCTGGTCTCGGCGCCGTACGTCGAGATCACGATCGCGATGATGCGGGCCTTCGGCGTTGACGTGGGGCGCGAGGGGAACACCTACGTCGTCCCGCCGGGCGGCTACCGTGCCACCACCTACGCGATCGAACCCGACGCCTCCACCGCGAGTTACTTCTTCGCGGCGGCCGCGCTGACCGGCGGGGAGGTGACCGTGAGGGGCCTCGGCCGGGGCGCGCTCCAGGGCGACCTGGGCTTCGTGGAGGTACTGCGGCGGATGGGCGCCCGGGTGGACGTCGGCGCGGACCGTACGACCGTGGCCGGGACCGGTGAACTCCACGGCCTCACCGTCAACATGCGGGACATCTCCGACACCATGCCGACCCTCGCCGCGATCGCCCCCTTCGCCAGCGGTCCCGTACGCATCGAGGACGTGGCGAACACCCGGGTGAAGGAGTGCGACCGCCTGGAGGCCTGCGCGGAGAACCTCCGGCGGCTGGGGGCCGAGGTGGCCACCGGCCCCGACTGGATCGAGATCCGGCCCGGCGCGGGCGGTTCCCGTGCGGGCGGTTCCCTCACCGGCGCCGACATCAAGACCTACGGCGACCACCGCATCGTCATGTCCTTCGCGGTGACCGGACTGCGCGTCCCCGGAATCTCGTTCGACGATCCCGGCTGCGTCCGCAAGACTTTCCCCGGTTTCCACGAGGCGTTCGCGGAGCTGGCGGAAGTACTGCGGAAGGACATCGTCGGGTGACGTTCAGGTTGGAAGGGCCGGTTCTCGAGGGGGCGTTGGTACGCCTGGAGCCGCTGGAGCACCGGCACACGGCCGAACTGGCGGTGGCGGCGGAGGAGGACCGGAAGACGTACGACTTCACCTGGGTCCCGAGGGCGCACGAGGTCGGCGACTACGTCGACGCCCAGCTCGCCCGCGCGGCGACCGGCAGGCTCGCGCCCTACGCGCAGATCTCCCTGGCCTCCGGCCGGGCGGTCGGCGCGACCTCGTACTGGGAGCCGCGTTCCTGGCGGACCGACGAGCAACTGGACGCCGTGGAGGTCGGTTTCACCTGGCTGGCCGGGTCCGCCCAGGGCACGGGCGTCAACGCCGAGGCCAAGCTCCTCCTCTTCCGGCACGCGTTCGCGCAGTGGGGCGTCTCCCGGGTGGACCTGAAGACGGACGCCCGCAACAGCCGCTCCCGCGCCGCCATCGAGAGCGTCGGCGCCCGCTTCGAGGGCGTCCTGCGCAACTGGTCCCGCTCCTGGGCGCCGGGTGAGGACGGCCGCCTCCGCGACTCCGCGATCTTCTCCGTCACGGCGGACGAATGGCCGCAGTGCGAGCGGCGGTTGGCGGACCGGGTCGCGGGATTCCTGGCCCGCCGGCCAGCCTCCCCGACCGGGTGACCCGGCCCAGGGAACCACGACGATCCTGATGCGGTATGCGGTATGCGGTATGCGGTGGCCCCCGGCCCCGGTCGACCGCATCACGGTCGTCCCCCGACGCGATGCGGTCCCCCTGCTGCGGTCATGCCGGTAGCCGTCCTCCGGCGGTCATGCCGTTACCGTCCTCCGGCGGTCATTACGGTACGACGGCCGCCGCCGTTCGCAGTTCCTCCCGCACCGCCGTCACCACCGGATCCCGCTCGGCCCCCGCCCGTACGGCGACGAAGACGTTACGGGTCGGCGGCTCGCCCTGTGCCGGGCGCAACGCCAGTTCCCGGTTGGCGTACAGCGACCGAACCAGCCGGGGCACGAGCGCCACTCCCTGTCCCGCCTCCACCAGACCCGCCAGCGCGGCCCAGTCGTTGACGTCGTGCCGGATGTCGGGCGTGAACCCGGCCGCCCCGCAGACCGAGCGGGTCACCGCTCCGCAGCAGCTGCCGGGGTTCCCGACGATCCAGACGTCCGTGGCCAGCTCCCGCAACGGCACCTCTGCGTGCTCCGCGAGGGGATGACCAGGCGGGAGAGCGATGTCCAGGACGTCCGTCAGCAGATCCTCGCGGGTGTAGCGACGGTCGGTGTGCGGGGGAGCGGCAGCGAAGTCGACGGCGACGGCCACGTCGACCTGCCCGGCGTCGAGCGCAGTGAACAGGTCCGGCGGCTCGGCCTCCACGACGTCCACCCGCAGTTGCGGAACCCTCTTCCGCAACGCACGCAGCGCGCCCGGCAGCAGCCCCAGGATGCCGCTGGAGAAACAGCCGATGGTCACCGATCCCCGCCCGCCCTCCCCGTACGCCGCCAGGTCGACCCTGGCCCGCTCCAGTTGGGCGGCGATGACATCGGCGTGCGCGAGCAGCACCCGGGCCTGGCCGGTGAGGCGTACGCCCCTGCCGTCTCGTTCCGTGAGCGGGACGCCCAGGTCACGGGCGAGGGCGGCGAGCTGCTGGGAAACCGCCGAGGGCGTGAGATGCAGGGCCTCGGCCGTCCGCGCCAGGCTGCCCCGGCGCTCCAGCTCGCGCAGGACGGTCAGACGCCGCAGGTCGATGGCGAAGCCAGGACTCGAGGACTGAGGACTTAAGGGTTTGCTTACGGGTTCCACCTGAAAACATTAACTGGACCTTGTGTGTCGGGCCGGAAATCATGGAACACATGACCAAGCGCTCCTTCCTCATCCTCCACGGCTGGCAGAACCACCGCCCCGAGGACCACTGGCAGCACTGGCTCGCGGACCGCCTCACCGAACTCGGCCACGAGGTCACCTACCCGCAGCTGCCCGACCCGGACGACCCCGACCTGGAGGTCTGGCTGACGGAACTGGCCCGCCATCTCGACGGGCCGGCCGCCGGTACCGAGCGGGTGGTCGTCGCCCACAGCCTCTCGGTGCTGCTCTGGCTGCACGCCGTCGCCCGCGAGCTGCCGGAACTCGCCGGCGTCGACCGGGTGCTGCTGGTGTCTCCGCCGTCCGGCTCGGTCCTCGTGCGGTACCCGGAGGTCAAGGGGTTCGCCTTCGCGGGGAACGACTTCGGGTGGCTCGACGGCCGCCCGCTCCCGCACCCGACCCGGCTGGTCGCCGGGGACGACGACCCGTACCTCCCGGAAGGCGTGCAGGCGGCCTACGGCGACCCCTTGGGCCTCACCGCCGACCTCCTCCCGGGCGCCGCCCACCTCGACCTCGACGCAGGCTACGGCTCCTGGCCGTCGGCGCTGGAGTGGTGCCTGGACGAGCGGACGAGGTTCAGGGTGCGGTAGTTGACGGCGCTATCGGTCAAGGTGCGGTAGGTCATGTGCGGTCGGTCATGTGCGGTCGGTCATGGTGCGGTGGCAGGTGGTGTGACAGGAGCGGCGAGCTGCGGGTCCATAGCCGCCGGGTCCATGGCCGCTGGGTTCACGGCCGCCGGGTTCACGGCCGCCGGGTTCACGGTCGGCGGGGGCACGGCCGCCGAGGTGACGGCTGCCGGGTCCGGAGCCTGCGGGTCCGGAACCCGTGGGTCCGGAACCTGCGGGCCCGCGGCGCTTCTGAGGCCGCCCCGCAGCTCCGGAGTCGTCGCTCCCACCGCCGTGACCGCCGCCAGGCACATCAGGCCGCCGGTGATCAGCGCGGTCGTGCCCGAGGTCCAGCCGGCCACCACACCGCCACGCAGGTTGCCGAGGTTGGGCCCCGCCTGGCCGACGATCGCCTCGGCCGCGGTCACCCGGCCCAGCAGGGCGTCCGGGGTGAGGGTCTGCACGATCGTGGCCCGGGACAGCACCGCCACCGAGTCCGCCGCACCGGCCACCGCCAGCATCCCCAGGCCCGCCCAGGCACTGGTCGTCAGGCCGAAGAGGGCGAGGGCCGCGCCCCAGAGGGCCGCTGAGCAGAGCATCACGGGGCCGGGGCGGGCGAGCCGGGTGACCGGCCCGGAGAGGGCGGTCGCCGCCACCCCTCCCACGGCGAGCGCGGACAGGAACAGACCCAGCGTGCGCGGGTCACCGCCGAAACGCTCCTCGTTGACGAGCGGGAAGAGGCTGGCCGGCATCGCCAGCAAGGTCGCGGCGAGGTCGACCAGCAGCGCGCCACGCACCGCCCGGTGACCGGTCAGGAACCGCAGCCCGTCCAGGACGCCGTGCACACCGGGACGGGACTTCTCGCCCTGGGGCGGCAGCGCGGGCAGCCCGTAGGCGCCGTAGAAGGACATGCCGAAGCTGAGGGCGTCCACGAGATAGCAGACGCCGATGCCCCACCAGCCGAGCACGAGACCGGCGACGGCCGGGCCGAGCAGCATCATCGCCTGGCCGGTGACCTGGTTCAGGGCGAGCCCGGCGGCCACCTGGTCCTTGGGCAGCAGCCGAGGCACGAACACGCCCGCCGCGGGGGCGCCGATCGCGCCGAACGACGACTGCACCGCCACCAGTGCCAGTACGACGGCCACCGGAACATGCCCGGTGAAGCCCTGCACGGCCAGCAGGAGGGAGCAGACCGCCGAGCCGACGGTGCCCAGGAGATACGCGCGCCGACGGTCGGCCCGGTCCACCCAGGCGCCCGCGAACAGCCCGACGCCGATCATCGGCAGCGCCTGCGCCAGACCGACCGCCCCGCTCCAGACCGAGCTGTGGGTCGTGTCCCAGACCTGGTACATGACGGTGACCATGGTCATGAAGCCACCGAGCGTGGACACCGTGCGCCCGATCAGCAGCCGCCGGAAGACGGGGGAGGAACGAAGGGGACGGACGTCGACCAGGGCTCTGGACAAGAGATTCATGACGGAACGACGACGACGAAGGCCGCTGGCTGCTGATGCACGGCGCGGAGGTTAACCCGCCCCCTCCCCGAAGCGCCACTCGATTACCCGCCCCACCGGCCCCCGACCCCGACGCCCCCTGACTCCGACGCCCGCTGACCCCCCGCCCCACCCCACCGGCCTCCGCCGACCCACCCCACCGGGCCGCGTCACCCGCACCGCCGAACGCGTCACCACCTGCGCGGCGGACCCACGCGCCACCGGCCGCCGCTCCGCACGTCACGTCCCATGCCGGCCGCAAGCCCCGCCGGAGGCCGGCCGTGCTGCCGTGTATCCCCGCATGTCATGCCGGAGGCCCTGCCGGGCGTCCCCTCCGGACGCTCACGCGGAGTCGTTGAGCAGTCGTCCGAGGTGCTCGCGTCCGCCGGTCAGCAGTCCGGGCAGCGGCTCGGCACCTTCGTACCAGCGCTGCTCGTACTCCCAGCACAGCCACCCGTCCCAGCCGTGCCGGGTCAGGACCTCCACGCACTCGCCGAGCGGCAGCACCCCGGCGCCGAGTGCCAGCGGGGTGGTGTCCTCGGCCGAGGCGATGTCCTTGACCTGCACGTATCCGAGATACGGCGAGAGCGCCGCGTAGGTCTCCAGCGGCTGCTCGCCGCCCAGCCAGGTGTGCATGACGTCCCACAGCGCACCGACCTGCCGGTGCCCGACCGGGCCGAGCACACGGATGGCGTCCGCGCCGGTCCGGTGCGAGTCGTGGGTCTCCAGCAGGATGCGTACGCCGAGGTCGGCGGCGTACTCTGCGGCGGTGCCGAGCCGTCGGGCGGCGATGGCGTCGGCGTGCTCGTCCTCGCCGCCGGGAAAGACGCGCACGAAGGGCGCCCCCAGGTCGCGGGCGAGACCGACGAGCTCCCGGATCTCCTCGATCACGGGCTCGTCGTCCCCCGGCGCGGCGACCCGCGGGTAGCCCGCGAGCCCCAGGATCTCGACGCCCGCCGCCTTGAACCCGGCGACGACGTCGTCCCGTTCGTCCGGAGCGAGCCCCGGGTGGACCGGCTCCTCCGGATGGGTGCGCAGCTCGACGCCGTGATAGCCGTGCACGACCGCGAGCCGCAGCACTTCGGGGAGGGGAAGACCGGGAACACCGAGGGTGGAGAAGGCGAACTTCATGCTTCCACTGTCACCCGCCCGCGGGGCACGGGTCCAGCGGAGGGTCCAGCGGGACCATCATTCCCCCGGCCGCTGGCTTTCGCCCCCGCCCCGCCCCTTCCGCTCCCCGCACCCCACGTACACCCCGCAACCGCAACCGCAACCGCAAACCGCAGCCGCAACCGCAACCGCACCCCTCACCGCCGCGGGGCGGCGCCCCAGAAGACCCCCGCACCACAGCCGCAGCCGCAGCCGCAACCACAACCGCAGCCACAACCGCAGCCGCACCCCTCACCGCCGCGGCGCCCCGGAAGACCCCCGCACCATCAACTCGCCCCGCACCGTTGCGATTCCGCCCGGCGGCGGTTCCTCGCGGCCCATGGCGATGCGTCCCGCCCGTGCTCCCGCCTCGGCCAGCGGCAGCCGCACCGTCGTGAGGGAGGGCACCGCGTCGATGCTGAAGGGCAGGTCGTCGAAACCGGCCACCGAGACGTCGTCCGGGATGCGCAGGCCGGACTCGCGCAGGGCCGCGCAGGCGCCCAGGGCGACGGAGTCGTTGGCGGCGACGACCGCCGTCAGGGAGGGGTCCCGGCGCAGCAGTTCCAGCGTCGCCTCGTAGCCGGCCCGGCGGTCGTAACGGCCGTGCACGGTCCAGCGGGGGTCCTCCTCGATGCCGGCCGCGGCCAGCGCCGCCCGGTGACCCTCGAGCCGGTGCCGGGTGGTCGTCCGCTCCTCCGGGCCCGCGATGTAGCCGAGCCGCCGATGCCCGAGCCCGATCAGATGCTCGGTCAGTTCCCGTCCGCCACCGCGGTTGTCGAAGGTCAGCGCGATCGCGCCGGTCTCCGGCGCGGGCGGCCGGCCGCACAGCACCACCCGTGTCCCGGCCTCGTTCAGCCTGCGCAGCTTCGCGGCCACCGCCGCCGCGTGCGGTTCGTTCTCCATGGCTCCGCCGGTCAGCACCACGGCCGCGGCCCGCTGCCGCTGCAACAGCGTCAGATAGGTCAGTTCACGCTCCGGTGAGCCCCCGGTGTTGCAGACCACCGCCAGCCGTTCGCCGCCGGCCCGCCCGCCCGGCCCCCCGATCTCCGCCTGGATCGCGCTCGCCATGATCCCGAAGAAGGGGTCCGCGATGTCGTTCACCAGGATGCCGACCAGGTCGGACGTCGCCGCCGCCAGCGCGCTCGCCGGCCCGTTCAGCACGTAGTCCAGCTCGTCGACCGCCCGCAACACCCGCTCCCGCGTGGTAGCGGCGACGGGGTAGTTCCCGTTCAGCACGCGCGACACCGTCGCGGGCGAGACCTGCGCGCGGGCCGCCACGTCCGCCAGGGTCACCGTCATCTACTCGTCCTCCGGTCACGCATCTCGTCGTACGTCGTCGTACGCCCTGGTAGACAGCGGCCTCGCGGTCCTGGTTCCGGGCGTGTCGAGCAGACCTTACGGCCCGGCGGCCCAGTTGTTCGCCCCCTCGAACAACTCAGGATGGACACGGTCTTGTCCGGACCACCGGTCAGAGGCTAACTTCCTCTTGTATAGAAAGCGCTTGCTGTCACGCTGATCAGGAAGAGGCGTACGCGGCGCGCGACAACCGCGTACAAGCCCACGAAGGGACCGACGTGACACGCAAGACGGTGCGTATCGCCATGAACGGCGTGACGGGGCGCATGGGCTACCGCCAGCACCTCGTACGATCCATCCTGGCCCTGCGCGAACAGGGCGGACTCGACCTCGGCGACGGCACCGTGCTGTGGCCGGAGCCCATCCTCGTCGGCCGCCGCGAGCACGCCCTGCGGGCGCTCGCCGAGCGGCACGGCCTGGAACACGTCTCGACGGACGTCGACGCGGTCCTCGCCGACCCCACCGTCGACATCTACTTCGACGCCCAGGTCACCTCCGCCCGCGAGGAGGCCCTCAAGAAGGCGATCGCCGCCGGCAAGCACGTCTACACCGAGAAGCCGACGGCCACCGGCCTCGACGGAGCCCTCGAACTCGCCCGCCTGGCCACCGCCGCGGGCATCAAGCACGGCGTCGTCCAGGACAAGCTGTTCCTCCCGGGGCTGCTCAAGCTGAAGCGCCTCATCGACGGCGGCTTCTTCGGCCGGATCCTCTCCATCCGCGGCGAGTTCGGCTACTGGGTCTTCGAGGGCGACTGGCAGGCCGCCCAGCGCCCGTCCTGGAACTACCGCGCCGAGGACGGCGGTGGCATCGTCGTCGACATGTTCCCGCACTGGGAGTACGTCCTGCACGAGCTGTTCGGCCGGGTGAAGTCCGTCCAGGCCATCGCCACCACACACATCCCGCAGCGCTGGGACGAGAACGGCAAGCCCTACGACGCCACGGCCGACGACGCCGCCTACGGCATCTTCGAACTCGACGGCGGCGCCATCGCCCAGATCAACTCCTCCTGGGCGGTCCGGGTCAACCGCGACGAGCTCGTGGAGTTCCAGGTCGACGGCACGGAGGGCTCGGCGGTCGCCGGCCTGCGCAACTGCCGCGTCCAGCACCGCAGCGCGACCCCCAAGCCGGTCTGGAACCCGGACATCCCCGCCACCGAGGTCTTCCGGGACCAGTGGCAGGAGGTGCCCGACAACAGCGAGTTCGACAACGGCTTCAAGGCGCAGTGGGAGCTCTTCCTCAAGCACGTCTACGCCGACGCCCCCTACCACTGGGACCTGCTGGCCGGCGCCCGTGGCGTCCAGCTCGCCGAGCTGGGTCTGAAGTCGTCCTCGGAGGGCCTGCGTCTGGACGTCCCGGAGGTCACGCTGTGACCGTCCGGCTTCCCGGCGCCGACGGGACCCTGCGGACCTACGAGCCCCGCACCGAGCCCCTTGCCCTCACCCCCGGCGCGCCCCTCACCTCCCGTACGGTCTTCTCGGCGGCACACGTCGTCGCGGACCCGTTCGCCGACACCACGCCCGACTCGCCCGCCGCGATCGACTGGGACGCCACCCTCGCCTTCCGTCGCCACCTGTGGTCCCACGGGCTCGGCGTGGCCGAGGCGATGGACACCGCCCAGCGCGGAATGGGCCTGGACTGGGCGGGCGCGGCCGAACTGATCCGCCGGTCGGCCGCCGAGGCCAGGTCGGTGGGCGGCCTCGTCGCCTGCGGCGTCGGCACCGACCAGCTCACCGGTCCGGCGGCCCTCGCCGAGGTCCGCGCGGCCTACGAGGAACAGCTCGCCCTCGTCGAGACCTCCGGCGCCCGGGCCATCCTGATGGCGTCCCGCGCCCTGGCCGCGGCCGCGTCGGGCCCCGAGGACTACCTCGAGGTCTACGGCCACCTCCTGCGCCAGGCCTCGGAGCCGGTCGTCCTGCACTGGCTGGGACCGATGTTCGACCCGGCGCTGGAGGGCTACTGGGGCTCGTCGGACCTGGACGCGGCGACGGAGACGTTCCTGGAGGTCGTCGCCGCCCACCCCGACAAGGTGGAGGGCATCAAGGTCTCGCTGCTGGACGCGCGGCGGGAGATCGACATCCGCCGCAGGCTGCCGCAGGGTGTCCGCTGCTACACGGGCGACGACTTCAACTACCCCGAGCTGATCGCGGGCGACGAGAAGGGCTTCAGCCACGCCCTCCTCGGCATCTTCGACCCGCTGGGCCCGCTGGCGGCCCAGGCGGTCCGGGTCCTCGACACGGGGAACACGGCCGGCTTCCGGGCGCTGCTCGACCCGACGGTCGACCTCTCGCGCCACCTGTTCCGGACCCCCACCCGCTTCTACAAGACGGGCGTGGTGTTCCTGGCCTGGCTGGCCGGCCACCAGTCGCACTTCACGATGGTCGGCGGCCTCCAGTCGGCCCGCTCCCTCCCGCACTTCGCCCGCGCCTACGAACTCGCCGACGGCCTGGGCCTGTTCCCCGACCCGAAGCTCGCCGAGGAACGGATGAAGAACCTGCTCGCCCTGTACGGAGTGAACCAGTGAGCCACCCGGACCTGACCCGCTTCTCCATCAACCAGATGACGGTGAAGCAGCTCTCCCTGCCCGAACTGGTGGCCGCCTGCGCTCAGTCGGGCGTGGCCAACGTCGGCCTGTGGCGCGAGCCGGTGCGGACGTACGGCGTGGAGGAGACGGCGAAGCTGGTCCGTGACGCGGGCCTGACCGTGACGACGCTGTGCCGCGGCGGCTTCCTCACGGCGCTCGACCCGGACGAGCGGGCCGCCGCCCTGGCCGACAACCGACGGGCGATCGACGAGGCGGCCACCCTCGGCACGGACACCCTCGTCCTGGTCTCCGGCGGCCTCCCGGCCGGTTCGAAGGACCTGCACGGCGCGCGGGAGCGCATCGCGGACGCGCTGACGGAGCTGGGCCCGTACGCCGAGGGCCACGGGGTGAGGCTGGCCATCGAACCCCTGCACCCCATGTTCGCCTCCGACCGCTGTGTGGTCTCGACCCTCGCCCAGGCCCTCGACCTGGCAGAACGCTTCCCGGCCCACCAGGTCGGCGTCACCGTCGACACGTACCACATCTGGTGGGACGACCAGGCCCCCGCCCAGATCGCCCGGGCCGGCGCGGGCGGCCGTATCCACACCTTCCAGCTCGCCGACTGGACGACACCGCTGCCCGAGGGCGTGCTGAACGGCCGCGGCCAGATCGGCGACGGCGCGATCGACATGCGCGAGTGGCTGGGCCATGTGACGGCGGCCGGATACACCGGCGCGATCGAGGTGGAACTGTTCAACGACGCCCTGTGGGCCCGCGACGGCCGCGAGGTCCTGGCGGAGACGGCGGCACGCTTCGTGGAGCACGTGGTGCGGTGACGGAATGACGGTGCCCGTCGCCCGCCCGGTGCGAGGCGGGCGACGGAATATGCCGGTCACCGCTCGAAGTGGTCCATCAGCCAGGTGCACAGCTCCTCGGTCGGGAGGGTGTGCGCCGTCGTCGTGGGCGAGCAGAGGAACGCGTCCAGGCTGCTCTTGTCGGGGTCCAGGTCGTCGACCTTGGCGTACAGGTCTTCCTGCTTCTCGAAGCCCAGGATGTCGACCGCGCTGACCGAGGGGACGAAGCACACGTCGGCGTGCCGCAGATCCGCGTCCCCGCCGGCCTCCTCCATCGACGCGGCGAGGATCCCGTACGTCCGGAGCGTGCCGCCCGGCGCACCGTCCAGCTCGGGGAAGCCGCTGGTCGTGATGGTCTTCTCGGTCGCCGGGAACGCCCGCTTCAGGTAGGCGACCGTCACGTCGTCCCCCTGGGCCTGGGTGTAGAAGGTGGTGCCGGGATAGCGGACGTCCAGCCTCAGTGCGACCTCACCGGCCTTCACCTCGGGCAGTCCCACGCCGTCGCCGCGGCCGTTGGCGACGGCCACCTTGAGCGGGATCTGCGGCCACTGGCCGACCTGGTCGAGTGCGGTCAGCAGTGCCTCGCGCTCCGGGGCGACGCCGGTCTTCCCGGTCTTGTTGTCGTAGTGCTGCCACAGCATCTGCCGCGCGGCCGCGCTGTCCATCTGCTGGGTGAAGGGGTGGGGCTTGAGGTCCAGGCCCCGGGGGAGCAGGTAGGAGAACGCCTGGACGCCGATGGGGATCGTGGCACCGCGGTGCGGGGTGTCGTAGGAGAAGTACACCCCCGTCTGGTGGTCGTTGTGCTCGCTCTCCATCCTGGCGAGGGCGTAGCGGGTGACCAGGCCGCCCATGCTGAAGCCGCCCACGACCAGCCGCTGGTCGCCGACGCGGCGGGCGATGGCCTCCCGGACGGTCGCCTCGGCGGCCTTCGCGTTCTCCAGGATGGACGCCGTGCGGTTGTCGAAGCCCAGCAGGATCACGTCCATGCCGCGCTCACGGAGTGCGCTGAGGAAGCCGTACTCCTCGCCCTCGAGGAACTCGTACAGCTTCTTGAGGTCGCTCTTGCCGTGGTTGAAGCCGTCGGCGATGATCACCGGGCGGGTGAGGTGACTGTTGCCTTCACCGCGGAAGACCCAGGTGAAGCCCTTGGTGACGGTCCACTCCTCGTCGCGGTCCGGTACCTCGACGGAGTTGCTCGGCGAGGCGAGCGGATCGCCGATCGTGAACGGACCGACCTCGGGCTCGGTGTTCTCGGGCATGGTCGTGCTCCTTGTGGGAGGAGGTGGGGAACGACCACATCATGGGGGGCGATTTGCCCGCTTCACCCGTTTGACCTGCATGGTTCATTCCAAGTGATGCAATGCGCCCGGGTGGTGTTTGATGCGTCTGGCATGTGCCAGCGCTTGTTTCATTCGCTACGGCGTTCGCTTCGGCACTCGCTCCGATACGCGTGGCGAACGGGCTGTCAGAAATTCCTCGGAAGCCGTACAACCCTTCCGCACCTTTGCCTGTCGTACGTGGCATCAGGGCTTCTGGAGGGGGATCCGGGGGGATCGCGGGGGTTCTGATACGGAGGGGAAAAGCCGAGGGGGGCCCGGTCGACGGACCGGACCCCCTCGAAGCTTCCTCCGCCCCTGGCGGTGGATCTCAGAAGAACACCCCGCACCGGAGCAGTACGTTCGCGTAAGGCCGCGCCTCACCCGTGCGCACCACCAGCCGCGCCCCCGCCGACAGCCTCTTCAGTTCCTCGTGCGGGACCAGGGCCAGCCCGGGAAAGTGCCCGTCGAGCAGCGCGGCCGCCGCCGGGTTCGCGTCCCGTACCTCCGCCGCCGCCGTGGCACCCTCCACGACCAGCTCGGCGAGCAGCCCGTCGACCACCTCCGCGAACGACGGCACCCCCGCCCGGAAGGCGATGTCGACGACCCGGGGCCCGTCCGGTATCGGCATCCCGGCGTCACACACCAGCACCCCGTCCCCGTGCCCCAACTCGGCCAGCGCACCGGAGAGATGCCGGTTGAGTATCCCGGCCTTCTTCACCGGGCCTCACCCTCCCCGGAAGCCCCGGAAGCCCCGGAAGCCCCGGAAGCCCCGGAAGCCCCGGGCGCGCCCGGACGCGCACCGCCCAGCGCCTCGACCTCCGCCGCCGTCGGGAACGACTCCTGCGCCCCCCGCCGCGTCACGGCCACCGCCCCGACCCGCGCCGCGTACGCCGCCGCCTCGGCCAGGGGCGAACCCGTGCCCAGCCGCCACGCCAGCGCCGCCGTGAAGGAGTCACCCGCACCCGTCGTGTCCACGGCGTCCACCCGCACCGAAGCGACCCGCGCGACACCCTCCGCGGACGCCACCAGCGCACCTTCCGAACCCAGCGTCACGACCACCGACTTCGGCCCCTTCGCGAGCAGGATCCGCGCCCAGTCCTCGGGGTTCTCGCCGGAGCACTCCTCGCCGAGGATCACCCTCGCCTCGTGCTCGTTGACGATCAGCGGGTCGCAGGCCGCCAGCACCTCGGCCGGCAAGGGCCGCGGCGGCGACGGGTTCAGCACGAACCTGCTGCCCGGCGCCAGGTTCCGCACGACCTCCACGACCGTCTCCAGCGGGATCTCCAGCTGCGCCGACACCACGCGGGAGGCGTGGACGAGCCCGGCCGCCGCGCGGACGTCCGCCGGTGTCAGGTGCCCGTTGGCCCCCGGTGACACCACGATGCTGTTGTCGCCCGACGGGTCCACGGTGATCAGCGCGACGCCCGTCGGCGCCCCGCCCTCCAGGACACCGGCCGTGTCGACCCCGGCCGCCCGCTGCGAGTCGAGCAGCAGCCGGCCGTACGCGTCGTCGCCCACCCGGGCCAGCAGGGCCGTACGGGCCCCGAGCCGGGCGGCCGCGACGGCCTGGTTGGCGCCCTTGCCGCCGGGGTGGACGGCCAGGTCGGAACCGAGGACCGTCTCGCCTGCGGCGGGCCTGCGCTCGACACCGATCACCAGGTCGGCGTTGGCGGACCCTACGACCAGAAGGTCGTGGTCGTACATGAAGTGACTCCCCTGATACGTGACTTCGGGCGGACGGCCGCCGGGGAAGCCCCCGGGGCGACCGCCCGCTCGCTCGCCGAATGTCAGCCGCTGAACCCGGCCACGTTCTCCTTCGTGACCACCTTCACCGGCACCTTCACCGTCTCCTCGACCTTCTTGCCCTGAAGCGCCTTCAGCGCGTTGTCCACAGCGATCTTGCCCAACTGGGACGGCTGCTGCGCCACCGACGCGTACAGCGTGCCGTTCTTGACGGCGGTCAGCCCGTCCGGCGTGCCGTCGAAGCCGACGACCTGGACGGACTTGCCGGCCTTGGAGCCCAGCGCCTTGATCGCGCCGAGCGCCATCTCGTCGTTGGCGGCGATGACGCCCTGGACGTCCGGGTGGGCCTGGAGCAGGTTCGACATCACGTCGAGGCCCTTGGTGCGGTCGAAGTCGGCCGGCTGCTGGGCCAGCACCTGGATGCCGGGGTAGGCCTTGAGGCCCTTGGCGAAACCTTCCGCCCGCTCGCGCGCCGCTGAGGTGCCCGCCTGGCCCTGGAGGATCACGATCTTGCCGGTGCCGCCGAGCTTCTCGGCGACCGTCTTGGCGGCCAGCTCACCGCCGGCCACGTTGTCGGAGGCGACCAGCGCGTCCACCGTGGCCTTGTTGACGCCCCGGTCGACCGCGATGACCGGGATCTTCGCCTTGCCGGCGGCCTTCACCGAGTTGCTCGCGGCGTCCGAGTCCACCGGGTTGACGATGATCGAGTCGAGGCCGGAGCTGGTGAAGTTCTGCAGCTGGTTGGCCTGCTGCGAGGCGTCGTTCTGGGCGTCGGTGACCGTCAGGTCCACGCCCAGCTTCTTCGCCTCGGCCTTGGCGCCCGACTGGATCTGCACGAAGAACGGGTTGTTGAGCGTGGACAGCGCGAGGCCGACCTTGGGGTTCGTGGTCGCCGCGTTGCCTCCGTGCAGGAAGGAGGTCGCGCCGACGACCGCCACGGTGACCACGGCCGCGAGACCGTACGTCGCCGCCTGCCGGCCCCTGGTGGCACCGCTGCCCGTCCCGGCCGCCACCGGGGTCGCCCCCGCCTTGCGGCGCACGGTGTCGAGGAGCACCGCCAGCGCGATGACGACACCGATGACGACCTGCTGCCAGAAGGCGGACACGGACAGCAGGTTCAGACCGTTGCGCAGCACCGCGAGGATCAGGGCGCCGATCAGCGTGCCCGACGCCTTGCCCGTGCCGCCCGCCAGCGAGGCGCCGCCGATGACGACCGCGGCGATCGCGTCCAGCTCGTAGCCGTCCGCGGCCTGCGGCTGCGCGGAGGACAGCCGGGAGGCGAGCACGATGCCCGCCGCGGCCGCGAACACACCGGACAGCGCGTAGATCGCGAGCTTCTGCCTGCGCACCCGCAGACCCGACAGCCGGGCCGCCTCCTCATTGCCGCCGATGGCGTACATCGAACGGCCGATGTAGGTCCGGCCGAGCACGAACGCGGCGATCAGCCCCATCACGACCATCACGAGCACCGGCACCGGCAGCCAGCCGCCGAGCGTGTCACCGAGGTGCGAGACCGAGTCGGGGAAGGCGATCGGCGAGCCCTCGGAGATGACCAGCGACAGACCGCGCGCCACCGACAGCATCGCGAGCGTGGCGATGAACGGCGGCAGCTTGCCGTAGGCGATGAGGAAACCGTTCACCAGACCGGCCGCGATGCCGGTGGCGACGGCCAGAACCACCGCGAGCACCACGGGTACGCCGTGCTGGGTGGCGCTCCAGGCCAGCACGGTGGCCGACAGCGCCGCCACCGAGCCGACCGACAGGTCGATGCCCGCCGAGACGATCACGAAGGTCACGCCGAAGGCGAGAATGGCGGTCACGGCCGCCTGGACACCCACGTTGAGCAGGTTGTCCGTGGTCAGGAAGTCACCCGACAGCGCCGACATGGCGATGACGAGGACGATCAGCGCGGTCAGCGCGCCGTTGTCGAGGAGCAGACGGCGGACCGCCGCGGCGCCACCGGCGCCCGTCCCGCTCTTGAGCGTCTCAGCGGCCACGGCCGGCCTCCAGTTCTTCGTCAGTGGTGTTGGTGTTCGTGTTGGTGTTGGTGTCTGTGTTCGTGGTGCCGGCGGTGCTGACGGCGAGTGCCATGACGGAGTCCTGGGTCGCCTCGTCCGCCGACAGTTCGCCGGCGATCCGGCCCTGGGCCATCACCAGCACCCGGTCGCTCATGCCGAGCACCTCGGGCAGGTCGCTGGAGATCATCAGGACGGCGGCACCGGCGGCCGTCAGCTCGTTGATGAGCTGGTAGATCTCGACCTTCGCGCCGACGTCGATCCCGCGCGTCGGTTCGTCGAGGATCAGCACCTTGGTGTCGGCGAGCAGCCACTTGCCGATGACGACCTTCTGCTGGTTGCCGCCGGACAGCGTGCGCACCTGCTGGCCCAGGCCCGCCATCCGCACGCCCAGCTGTGCGGCGATCCGCGCCGCCGCCTCGTGCTGGCCCTTCAGATCCACCAGCCCGCCACGGGTCGCGGCCCGCATGGTCACGAGCCCGAGGTTCTCCTCGACCGACTGGTCGAGCACCAGCCCCTGGCCCTTGCGGTCCTCGGGCACGAGTCCGATCCCGGCCGCCATGGCGGCGTTCACGTCATACCCGGGGAGGGCCGCGCCGCCGACCCGGACGGCTCCCCGGTCGTACGGGTCCGCCCCGAAGACGGCCCGTACGACCTCGGTACGACCCGCGCCGACGAGCCCGGCGACACCGACGACCTCACCGGCGTGCACCTCGAAGCTGACGTCGTGGAAGACGCCGTCCCGGGTGAGTCCCTCGACGGACAGCAGCGCGGCGCCCGTCCCGGCGCGCTCCCTCGGGTACTGCTGCTCGATGGAACGGCCCACCATGAGCCGTACGAGCTCGTCCTCGGGGGTGGTGGCCGGCACCTGTCCGACGCTCCTGCCGTCACGGATGACCGTGACCCGGTCGCCGAGGGCGGCGATCTCCTCCAGGTGGTGCGTGATGAACACGATGCCGACGCCGTCCTCGCGCAGCCTGCGCACGATGGCGAAGAGCTTCTCGACCTCCTCGGAGGTCAGCACGGCGGTCGGCTCGTCCATGATCAGCACGCGCGCGTTCAGGCTGAGCGCCTTGGCGATCTCGACCATCTGAAGGCGGGCGATGCCGAGTTCACGCACACGCGTGCGTGGCGAGACCTTCACCCCCACCCGCTCCAGCAGAACGGCCGCCTCGGCCTCCATCCGCTTGCGGTCGATCATCCCGAAGCGGCGCGGCTGCCGCCCCAGGAAGATGTTCTCGGCGACCGTCAGATCGGGGACGAGGTTGAACTCCTGGTAGATGGTGGCGATCCCGAGGCGTTCGGAGTCCTGCGCGCCATGGATGCGCACCTCCTCGCCGCCGGCCAGGATCCGCCCGGCGTCGGGCCGGTAGGCGCCGGAGAGCATCTTGATGAGCGTGCTCTTGCCCGCGCCGTTCTCACCGAGCAGCACATGCACCTCGCCCCGGCGCAGATCGAAGTCGACGCTGTCCAGCGCGACCACACCGGGGAAGGTCTTGCGTATGCCTTCGATGCGCAGCAACTCGTCCGCGTTGCTCACGTCTGGCTCCTGTTCCTTGCGGGGGACTGCGCGGAAGAACCCTGCGCAGGCGGCTCTGGGGCGCCCCGGGGCGCCGACGGGGGCGGGGAAGCGGGAGGCGCCGGGGCGGTTGGGGTCTTCGGCCGGGCGGGCGGCTCCACGGCGGCTGGGGTCTCCAGCCGGGCGGGCGGCTCCGGGGCAGCGCATGAGTCCGGCGCCGCGGGAGGTCGCCCGGCAGCGGGCTGCTCCGAGGCCGCGGACGGCTCCGACCCGGCGGGCTCGCCGCACGAGCGGCGCACCACGAGCCGGGCGGCCAGGGTGACGGACTGCGGGGGCCGCCCCTCGATCCGGTCGACGAGGGCCCGCACGGCGGCCCGCCCGAGCTCCCCCGTCGGCTGGGCGATCGCCGTGATCGGCGGATCGGTGTGCACGAACCACGGGATGTCGTCGAACGCGGCGAGCGCGAGGTCCTGTGGAACCCGCAGCCCACGCGCGCGTACGGCGTCCAGCGCGCCCAGCGCCATCAGGTTGTCGGCGGCGAACACGACCTCGGGCGGCTGGGGCAGATCGAGGAAGCCCTCGGTGACCCGCCGTCCGCTCTCGGCCTGGAAGTCGCCCTGGCCGATATAGACGTCCGGGAGGGGAAGCCCGTACTCGGCCAGCGCGGCCCGGAAGGCCTCGACGCGCTCGCTGCCGGTGGTGGTGGCGGCGGGCCCCGCGATGATGGCGAGCCTGCGGTGTCCGAGCCCGTGCAGATGCGCGACGAGGTCCCGCACGGCCGCGCGTCCGTCGGCCCGGACCACGGGCACGTCCACGCCCGGGATCCACCGGTCGACAAACACCATCGGCGTCCCCGCGCGCGCGGCGCCGAGGATCAGCGGCGAGCCGCCGTCGGTGGGGGAGACGAGGAGGCCGTCGATCCGGCGGTCCAGCAGGGTCCGTACGTGGTGGTCCTGGAGGTCGGGCCGTTCGTCGGCGTTGCCGATGATGACGCTGTAGCCGAGCGCGCGGGCCTCCTCCTCGACGGATCGGGCCAGCAAGGTGAAGTACGGGTTGAGCACGTCGCTGATGACCAGACCGAGGGTGCGGGTCTGGTCGGTGCGCAGCGACCGGGCGACGGCGTTCGGGCGGTAGCCCAGCGCCTCGACGGCGGCCAGCACACGCGTGCGTGCGTCCTCACTGACCGACGGATGGTCGTTCAGGACGCGTGACACCGTGGCGACGGAGACCCCCGCCTCGGCCGCGACGTCCTTGATGCTCGCCATCGCCGCCCCACCTCCTTGTGGTCTCGGACTCGGTTCATGAACGCCGATGTCATGGCATCGACTGCTCGTGGAATCGATTACATCGGCGCGTACGAAGGATTGGAATCGATTACACGGGTGTTAATCAAGCCCTCAACCACATCCCGAAACCGGATCGTGATGAACAGCGCCCGGCGGGAGACGACGAACGCCCGGCAACGGCCCGGCGGGAGCCCGGCGCTCGCCCTTGGAGGACTGTCGGTGGGGGGCGGTAACGTCGGGTCATGACCGATCAGGCGGGGGCCGCCCAGGCGGGAGAACGGCGAACGGCCACGCTGGAAGGCGTGCTCGAGCGCATCACGTACGCGAACGAGGAGAACGGCTACACGGTCGCCCGCGTCGACACCGGCAGAGGCGGCGGCGACCTCCTCACGGTCGTCGGCGCGCTGCTCGGCGCCCAGGTCGGCGAGTCCCTGCGCATGGAGGGCCGCTGGGGCTCCCACCCGCAGTACGGCAAGCAGTTCACCGTCGAGAACTACACGACCGTCCTGCCCGCCACCGTCCAGGGCCTCCGGCGCTACCTGGGATCCGGCCTGGTCAAGGGCATCGGCCCGGTCTTCGCCGACCGCATCACCCAGCACTTCGGCATGGACACCCTGCAGATCATCGAGGAGGAGCCGAAGCGGCTCATCGAGGTCCCCGGCCTCGGCCCGAAGCGCACCAAGAAGATCTCCGAGGCCTGGGAGGAACAGAAGGCGATCAAGGAGGTCATGCTCTTCCTCCAGACCGTCGAGGTGTCCACCTCCATCGCGGTCCGCATCTACAAGAAGTACGGCGACGCCTCCATCGCAGTCGTGAAGAACCAGCCCTACCGGCTCGCCTCCGACGTCTGGGGCATCGGCTTCCTCACCGCAGACAAGATCGCCCAGTCCGTCGGCATCCCGCACGACAGCCCGGAGCGGGTCAAGGCGGGCCTGCAGTACGCGCTGTCCCAGGCCACCGACCAGGGCCACTGCTACCTCCCCGAGGAGCGGCTGATCGCCGACGCGGTCAAGCTGCTCCAGGTCGACACCGGCCTGGTCATCGAGTGCCTCGCCGACCTCGCGGCGCCTCCCGAGGAGGGCGAGGACCCCGGAGTCGTACGGGAGAAGGTCCCGGGCCCGGACGGCGCGGCGGAACCCGTCACGGCCGTCTATCTGGTCCCCTTCCACCGGGCCGAACTCTCCCTCTCCGCCCAGCTGTTGCGGCTGCTGCGCACGGAGGAGGACAGGATGCCGGCCTTCCGCGACGTGGCCTGGGACAAGGCGCTGACCTGGCTCAGGGCCCGCACGAAGGCCGACCTCGCGCCCGAGCAGGAGGCGGCCGTCCGGCTCGCGCTGACCGAGAAGGTCGCCGTGCTCACCGGCGGACCCGGCTGCGGCAAGTCCTTCACCGTCCGCTCGATCGTGGAACTGGCCCGGGCCAGGAAGGCCAAGGTCGTGCTGGCGGCCCCCACCGGTCGCGCCGCCAAGCGGCTGGCCGAACTGACCGGCGCCGAGGCCTCCACCGTCCACCGCCTGCTGGAGCTCAAGCCCGGCGGTGACGCGGCCTACGACCGCGACCGCCCGCTGGACGCCGACCTGGTGGTGGTCGACGAGGCGTCGATGCTGGACCTGCTCCTCGCCAACAAGCTGGTCAAGGCCGTACCCCCGGGCGCGCACCTGCTCTTCGTCGGCGACGTCGACCAGTTGCCCAGTGTCGGCGCGGGCGAGGTGCTGCGCGATCTGCTCGCCGACGGCAGCCCGGTGCCCGCCGTGCGCCTCACGCGCGTGTTCCGCCAGGCCCAGCAGTCCGGCGTGGTGACCAACGCGCACCGGATCAACGCCGGACAGCACCCGGTCACCGACGGCATGAAGGACTTCTTCCTCTTCGTCGAGGACGACACGGAGGAGGCCGGCCGCCTCACGGTGGACGTGGCCGCCCGGCGTATTCCGGCGAAGTTCGGCCTGGACCCGCGCCGGGACGTGCAGGTCCTGGCACCCATGCACCGCGGCCCGGCCGGTGCCGGCGCCCTCAACGGTCTGCTCCAGCAGGCGGTCACCCCCGGCCGGCCCGACGTGCCCGAGAAGCGGTTCGGCGGCCGGGTCTTCCGGGTCGGCGACAAGGTCACCCAGATCCGGAACAACTATGACAAGGGGAAGAACGGTGTCTTCAACGGCACCGTGGGCGTCGTGACCTCGCTCGATCCGGTCGACCAGCGCCTCACGGTGCTGACCGACGAGGACGAGGAGGTTCCGTACGAGTTCGACGAACTGGACGAACTCGCCCACGCGTACGCGGTGACCATCCACCGTTCACAGGGAAGTGAATATCCCGCGGTGGTGATCCCCGTCACCACGGGAGCATGGATGATGCTTCAGCGGAACCTCTTGTATACGGCCGTGACCCGCGCCAAGAAGCTTGTCGTCCTGGTCGGTTCACGCAAGGCGATCGGCCAGGCGGTGCGCACGGTCTCGGCGGGCCGCCGCTGCACGGCCCTGGACTTCCGGCTGGCGGGCCGCTGACCGGGCCGCCTTCGGAGGTTCCTCGGGCTTGTCACAAGAAATGATCGATCAAATGAGTCATGAAGGTCACAGAGCACTTCCCCAACTGTGACGAAGGCGGCAGGATGAGCTGGTTGGCGGCACTGAGTGCCGCCGGTAAGCCCAATGGTCGACCCCGAGTGCACTCTCGTGCGCCAAATGGGGGATGGTAGAAGACAGTCAGGGCAACCTCGAAGAAGAGGCACAACGTCGGTGAGGGATGACGTGAGCGAGCACACCAACAACGCTGTAGTACTGCGGTTCGGCGACGGCGAGTACACCTACCCGGTGATCGACAGCACCGTCGGCGACAAGGGCTTCGACATCGGGAAGCTCCGCGCCCAGACCGGTCTGGTGACCCTGGACAGCGGCTACGGCAACACGGCCGCGTATAAATCCGCCATCACCTACCTTGACGGCGAACAGGGCATCCTCCGGTACCGCGGCTACCCGATCGAGCAGCTGGCCGAGCGGTCGACCTTCCTCGAGGTCGCCTACCTGCTGATCAACGGCGAGCTGCCGACCGTCGACGAGCTCTCCGTCTTCAAGAGCGACATCACCCAGCACACGCTGCTGCACGAGGACGTCAAGAACTTCTACCGCGGCTTCCCGCGCGACGCCCACCCGATGGCCATGCTGTCGTCGGTCGTCTCCGCGCTGTCCACGTTCTACCAGGACAGCCACAACCCGTTCGACGAGAAGCAGCGCAACCTCTCCACGATCCGGCTGCTCGCCAAGCTCCCGACGATCGCGGCGTACGCCTACAAGAAGTCGATCGGCCACCCGTTCGTCTACCCGCGCAACGACCTCGGCTACGTCGAGAACTTCCTGCGCATGACGTTCTCGGTGCCGGCCCAGGAGTACGAGCTCGACCCGGTCGTCGTCTCCGCGCTCGACAAGCTGCTGATCCTGCACGCGGACCACGAGCAGAACTGTTCGACGTCCACGGTCCGTCTGGTCGGCTCGTCCCAGGCGAACATGTTCGCGTCGATCTCGGCCGGCATCTCCGCGCTGTGGGGCCCGCTGCACGGCGGCGCCAACCAGTCCGTGCTGGAGATGCTCGAGGGTATCCAGGCCAACGGCGGCGACGTCGACTCCTTCATCCGCAAGGTGAAGAACAAGGAGGACGGCGTCCGCCTGATGGGCTTCGGCCACCGGGTGTACAAGTCCTTCGACCCGCGCGCCAAGATCATCAAGGCGGCCGCGCACGACGTCCTCTCGGCCCTCGGCAAGTCCGACGAGCTGCTGGACATCGCGCTGAAGCTGGAGGAGCACGCGCTCTCCGACGACTACTTCGTCTCGCGCAACCTCTACCCGAACGTCGACTTCTACACCGGCCTGATCTACCGGGCCATGGGCTTCCCGACCGAGATGTTCACGGTCCTGTTCGCCCTGGGCCGCCTCCCGGGCTGGATCGCCCAGTGGCACGAGATGATCAAGGAGCCCGGCTCCCGCATCGGCCGCCCGCGCCAGATCTACACGGGCGTCGTCGAGCGCGACTTCGTTCCCGTCGAGGAGCGCTGACACCTGCCGCAGGGGGCGCCGCTCATCGAGGCGCCCCGTCGCTGGTGAGTTTTCCGACTGCCCGGGGCCCGCGTCCCGGGCAGTCGCATGTGCGCAGCCGACATGTGCGCAGCCGTCATGTGCGCAGCCGTCGTGTGTGCGGTCGTCATGTGCGCAGCCGTCATGTGCGCAGCCGTCGTGTGTGCGGTCGGATGTGCCCAGAGGCACGACTGCTGCCGACGCATGTGCGCGGAAGTGCGTGCGGGCATACGGAAGGCGCCCCGGCGCCGGTCCCCCCACGGGCCGACGACCAGGGCGCCTTCCCATGTCCCGGTGCGGATTCCCCCCACGGGATCCGGCCGGGCGTTGTGAGGACAGCGCCTGAATTCGCTGTTTTCGTAACCATCTGCGGTTGTTGTGCCCACGGTTGAGCAGAACGAGCAGAACTCGTCCTGTCACCGCTGTGTGCGATGTGCCGGGACAGCGCACGCTGGGAGGGCCGCTCAAAGCTTCCCGGTGTACGTGCCCCGGCAACGCATCTCTGGGAAAGTCCCCCAAGACATCCCCAGATGTCAGGTCACGCCCCCCAAGACGCTTCCTGACATCGTCAACTTAGACCTTCGGGCCCCTTCGATGGTTACGTTCGCATCACTGTGATCTGTGTCTCTTGCATATGTCCGTTAGATGCGCAAGAGACCGGATACGGCGATCGAGGCCCAAGCGTAAGGATGGTGCGCGAGCCTTGTGAAGAGCTTATGTGAGGCTCGCGCAGGACTCCAGGGGTCCTCCCCGATCGACCCGCTCTTACTTGAGTTCTCATACGACAGTCTCACCTTGCGGTCTCACGGTGTGGTCTCACTCTGTGGTCTCACTCAGGGGTCCCACACCGCGGTTCCTGCGCGGTGGTCTCACTTGAACGTGCGCAGCCTCAGGCTGTTCGTCACGACGAAGACCGACGAGAACGCCATCGCCGCCCCCGCGATCATCGGGTTCAGCAGTCCGGCGGCGGCCAGCGGCAGCGCGGCCACGTTGTAGCCGAAGGCCCACACCAGGTTGCCCTTGATCGTCGCCAGGGTCCGCCGGGACAACCGGATGGCGTCCGCGGCCGCCCGCAGATCCCCCCGGACCAGCGTCAGGTCGCTCGCCTCGATCGCCGCGTCCGTGCCCGTCCCCATGGCCAGCCCCAGATCGGCGGTGGCGAGTGCGGCCGCGTCGTTGACGCCGTCCCCGACCATCGCGACGACCCGCCCGTCGGCCTGCAACCGCCGTACGACGTCGACCTTGTCCTCGGGCAGCACCTCGGCGATCACCCGGTCGATCCCGACCGCCGCCGCGACCGCCTCCGCCACCGCCCGGTTGTCCCCGGTCAGCAGCACCGGCGTGAGCCCCAGCGCGCGCAGTTCCCGTACCGCCTCGGCGCTGGTCTCCTTGACCGCGTCCGCGACCGCGAGCACCCCGCGCGCCACACCGTCCCACCCCACGACGACGGCCGTACGGCCGTTCCGCTCCGCCTCGCCCCTGGCGTGCGCGACCTCGTCAGGAACGGTCTCGAAGAGGCGCCCCACAGCCACCTCGCGGCCCTCCACGCGCCCGCGTACCCCGCGCCCGGGGACGTTCTCGAACCGTTCGGCCGCCGGCAGCTCCCCGACCCGTTCCTCGGCGCCCGCGGCCACCGCCCGCGCGACGGGGTGCTCGGAGGCGTGCTCCAGGGCCCCCGCGAGCCGCAGCAACTGCCTCTCGTCGGTGCCGTCGGCCACGTGCACCTCCTGGAGGGTCATCCGGCCTGTGGTGACGGTCCCGGTCTTGTCGAGTACGACGGTGTCGACGCGGCGCGTGGACTCCAGGACCTCGGGGCCCTTGATGAGGATGCCGAGCTGGGCGCCGCGCCCGGTGCCGACCATCAGAGCGGTGGGCGTGGCGAGCCCGAGCGCGCACGGGCAGGCGATGATCAGGACCGCGACGGCCGCCGTGAACGCGGCGACGGTGTCACCCGTCGCGACGAGCCAGCCGCCGAAGGTGGCGACCGCGAGCAGCAGCACCACCGGCACGAAGATCCCGGAGATCCGGTCGGCTAGCCGCTGCACCTCGGCCTTGCCGCTCTGCGCGTCCTCGACCAGCCGCGCCATGCGCGCGAGCCGGGTGTCCGCGCCGATCCGGGTGGCCTCGACGACCAGCCGCCCGGCGGCGTTCACCGTGGCGCCCGTGACGGCGTCGCCGGGCCCGACGTCCACCGGCACGGACTCGCCGGTCAGCATCGAGGCGTCCACGGCGGACATGCCCTCCACGACCGTCCCGTCGGTGGCGACCTTCTCCCCGGGCCGCACGACGAACCGGTCACCGACCGCCAGCCGGTCGACCGGGATCCGCACCTCCTTCCCGTCCCGCAGCACGGCCACGTCCTTCGCGCCCAGCTCCATGAGGGCCCGCAGCGCCGCCCCCGCGCGCCGCTTGGAACGGGCCTCCAGATAGCGGCCGAGCAGGATGAAGGCGGTGACTCCGGCGGCGACCTCCAGATAGATCGTGGAGGCGCCGTCCGTGCGGGAGACGGTGAGTTCGAAGGGGTGGCGCATGCCGGGCATGCCCGCGTCGCCGAAGAACAGCGCCCACACGGACCAGCCGAGCGCGGCCAGCGTGCCGACGGAGACCAGGGTGTCCATGGTGGCCGCGCCGTGCCGCAGGTTCGTCCAGGCCGCCCTGTGCAGCGGGCCGCCGCCCCAGACGACGACGGGCGCGGCGAGCGTCAGCGAGAGCCACTGCCAGTTGTCGAACTGGAGGGAGGGGACCATCGCGAGCAGGACGACGGGCGCGGCGAGCAGCACGGAGACGAGGAGCCGGTGCCGCAGATCCGCGAGTTCGGGGTCCCGCGGGGCGTCCGCCCGGACCGGTTCCCGCTCCGGCTCGCGCACGGGCTCCTCGGCCGTGTACCCGGTCTTGACGACGGTCGCGATCAGGTCGGTGACCGCGGTCCCGGCCGGATAGCTGACCTTGGCCTTCTCCGTCGCGTAGTTGACGGTCGCGGTGACGCCGTCCATGCGGTTGAGCTTCTTCTCGACGCGGGCCGCGCAGGAGGCGCAGGTCATCCCGCCGATGAGCAGTTCGACCTCGGCGGTCGGCGCATGCGGTTCGGCTATCGGCGTTTCCGTGGTGGTACTGGTCATGTCCGTGCTCCAGGAGCTGACCGGGCCGTACGGAACCAGTATCAGCTGGTCGGCACGGCCCGGTGGGTGGAGGAAGGGTGTCGAGGGCGCGAGGAGGGGTGTCGAGCAGAGGTGCGGGGGAGCGGGTTCCTCAGGCCTGGCCGACCAGTTCGAAGCCGGCCTCGTCGACGGCGGCGCGCACGGCCTCCTCGTCGAGCGCGGCGGCGGAGACGATCGTGACCTCACCGGTCGAGGCGACGGCCTTCACGGAGGTGACGCCGGAGAGCTCGGAGAGCTCGCCGGAGACGGCGCCCTCGCAGTGACCGCAGCTCATGCCGCTCACCTTGTAGACGGTGGTGACGGAGCCCGGGGTGTCGGTTTGAGCGGTCATGTCGTTCTCCTCGTGGAGGCAGGTGGGGCGGGCGAGGCCGCGAGGGGTCTCCCGTTAACTCACACTATACCCCTAGGGGGTATTAATCCAAGGAAGAGACCCGCCGGGCGGACGGCGGTGCGGATGCTTCCGGGCATGCGGTGGCGGGCCGTCGGGACGTATGCCGACGGCCCGGCAGATGGCGGACCGGCCGAGGAGGCGGGTACCCGGGCTACAGGGTCGTAGTGGCCCCGGTGTCGCTGCCCTCCAGGGAGCCCAGCCGGTCGCCCACCAGCGGCTCCAGGTAGCGGATCAGTACGTTCTTCAGCTCCCGTACGTACGCGTCGCGCTCGGCGCCCTCGTGCCCCAGGACCAGCTCCAGGCCCGCCTTGTACAGGCCCAGACACATGTGCGCGATGCGGGAGAGGTCGGCGGGGGGCGCGTCCGGCAGGAGGGAGGAGAGCAGGCCTTCGATGCGGGCGTGCAGCGTGGCGTGCAGCGCGTCGTGCTCCTCGGTGATGTGGCCGGGGATGTCGGGGCCGTGCATCAGGGTGAAGAACACCGGGTGGTCGCAGTTGAAGGCGATGAACCGGTCCACGGCCGCGCCGACGGCCTCCTCCAGCGGGGTCGCGGGGTCGACCGGCGCGAGCGCCTCGCCGTAGGTGTCGCGCATCTTGTGCATGAGGCGGTCGCCCAGCTCGATCGCGATCGCTTCCTTGTTGGGGAAGAACTGGTAGAGCGTGCCAGGTGAGACGCCCGCCTCGCGGGCGATGGCGTTGGTGCTGGCGGCGGTGAAGCCGGTCGTGCAGAAGACGCTGGCCGCGGCCTCGAGCAGCTGCGCGATGCGCCGCTCGCCGCGCGCCTGGCGGCGGCGCGGCTGTTCCTTCTCCTGGCTCTCGGCCACGCGTTGTCCCCAGCTTTCCCTGACACGATTGACAAACGCGAGTGGTCGCTCGCATTCTGGAGATCAGAAACGCGAGCGCTGTCTCGTGTTTGCCATTTTACGGTTTTCACGACTGCTTGCAGGGTGAAGGGGACACCGCACGATGACCGAAGTCAACAGCCCGCCCCGTCCCGGAGGCTGGACCCGCTTCGTGACCGCCCGGCCCGGGTTGTCGCTGCTCGCGGCCCTGGTGCTCACCGTGCTCGCCGTGCTGGCCGGCAGCGGGGTCGCCGAGCGGCTGGGCAGCGGTGGCTGGGAGGATCCGGCCGCGCAGTCCACGTACGCGACCAAGGCCCTGGAGCGGGAGTTCCCCGGCTCCCAGCCCAATCTCCTGCTCCTGCTCGACGCGGGCGACGCCTCGGTGGACGACCCGGCGGTGGCCGCCGAGGCGAACCGGCTCACCGCGGAACTGGCCGCCGAGAAGGGCGTCGTCGGCGTCGGCTCCTACTGGCAGGCCAAGGCCACGGGGACTTCCTCCGCCCTGCGCGCGCAGGACGGCCACGAGGCGCTGATAGCCGCCCGCATCACGGGCGACGAGAAGACGATGGGCAAGACCCTCGACCGCATCGCCCCCGCCCTGCGCGGCACACACGGGCCGGTGGAGGTCAGGATCGGCGGCGGCGTCGCCGTGCGGCACGAGATGCAGACCATCATCCAGGAGGACCTGACCCGCGCCGAGGTGATCGCCCTGCCGATCACGCTGGTGCTGCTGGTGATGGTCTTCGGCAGCGCCGTCGCCGCCGTGCTTCCGCTCGGCATCGGCATCGTCGCGATCCTCGGCACCAACGCGGTCCTCAGCGGTCTCACGCGGTTCACCGACGTCTCCATCTTCGCGATGAACCTCACGACAGCCCTGGGCCTCGGCCTCGCCATCGACTACGCCCTGTTCATCGTCCGCCGCTTCCGCGAGGAACTCGCCGCCGGCGCCGATCCGTCGGCTGCCATCGGCACCACCCTGCGCACGGCCGGCCGCACGGTCCTGTTCTCCGCGCTCACGGTCGCGGTGTCCCTGGCGGCGATGCTCCTCTTCCCGCAGTACTTCCTGCGCTCCTTCGCCTACGCCGGCATGGCCGTGGTCCTGCTGGCCGCCGCGGCCGCCCTGATCCTGCTCCCGGCGGCGCTGGTCCTGCTGGGCGACCGGGTCAACTCCCTCGATCTGCGCCGCCTGTTCCGCCGGGGCCGGCCCGCCGGGACGTCCGGCGGGGAGAGCGCCGAGGAGGACGGCAGGGCCTGGGGCCGCATGGCGAACCTGGTCATGCGCCGGGCCCCGTTCTTCGCCCTGGCCACCACGGCCGTCCTCGTCCTCCTCGGACTGCCCTTCCTGGGCGTGCGGTTCGGCACGGCGGACGACCGCCAGCTGCCCTCCTCGGCCGAGTCCCACGTGGTGCAGCAGCACATCAGGGACGGCTTCCCGGGCAGCCCCGGCGGCGGCCTCGAGGTCCTCGCCGAGGGCAGGGCGACCCGGGCCCAGTACACCGCCTACAAGGAGCGCGTGGCGGCGCTGCCGGAAGTGGCCCGGGTGGACGGCCCGTTGGTCAAGGGCGACTCGGCGTACTTCACGGTGCTGCCCAAGGGCGAGGCCGTCGACGACACGGCCCAGAACCTGGTGGGCGACCTGCGCGCCACGGCCGCCCCCTTCGAGACCAAGGTGACTGGCACGGCCGCCGTTCTGGTCGACTCCAAGCACGCGATCGGCAGCCGACTGCCCTGGGCGGCGGCCTTCATAGCGATCGTCACCCTGCTCCTGGTCTTCCTCCTGACCGGCAGCGTGCTGATCCCGCTCCAGGCGGTACTGCTCAACGCGCTCAGCCTGACGGCGATGTTCGGCGCGGTGGTCTGGGTCTTCCAGGACGGCCACCTCTCCGGCCCGCTCGGCTTCACCAGCCCCGGATCCATCGAGACCACCCTGCCGGTCCTGATGTTCTGCGTGGCCTTCGGCCTCTCGATGGACTACGGCGTGTTCCTGCTCTCCCGCATCAAGGAGGAGTACGACCGTACGGGCGACCACGAGGGGGCGGTCGGCCTCGGTCTCCGGCGCACGGGGGGCCTGATCACGGCGGCGGCGGTCATCCTGGCGGTGGTGATGGTCGCGATAGGCACCTCGCGCGTCACCAACACCAAGATGCTCGGTCTGGGCATCGCCCTGGCGGTCCTCATGGACGCGATGATCGTGCGCAGCCTGCTGGTCCCGGCGGTGATGCGGCTGACGGGACGGGCGACCTGGTGGGCGCCGGGACCGTTGCGGCGGTTCCACGAGCGGTTCGGCCTGAGCGAGGGCGGCGCCGACCAGGCACCGGCGCCGGAAGAGGAGGCGGAAGAGGAACGGGACAAGGTGGGCACACCCGGCTGACGCGCCACACCTGGCCGTCGCCCGGACCGTCTAGCCTTCGCGGAGATCTCCGGGGTGTCCCTGGACGACGAACGGAGTGGGTATGCGCGCTGTGGTCTTCGAGCGGTACGGCGAACCCGCCGAGGTGCGTGAGCTGCCCGACCCCCGGCCCGCGCCCCACGGAGTGGTCGTGCGGGTCGAGGCCACGGGTCTGTGCCGCAGCGACTGGCACGGCTGGATGGGCCACGACCCGGACATCGCCCTGCCGCACGTGCCCGGTCACGAACTCGCCGGCGTCGTGGAGACGGTCGGCAGCCGGGTCACCAGGTGGCGGCCGGGCGACCGGGTCACCGTCCCCTTCGTGTGCGGCTGCGGCAGCTGCCCGTCCTGCGCGGCCGGCGACCACCAGGTGTGCGAGCGGCAGACCCAGCCCGGCTTCACGCACTGGGGCTCCTTCGCCCAGTACGTGGCCCTGGACCACGCCGACGTGAACCTGGTCGCCATCCCCGACGACCTCTCGTACGCCACCGCGGCCTCCCTCGGCTGCCGGTTCGCCACGGCGTTCCGGGCGGTGGTGCGGCAGGGCCGGGTAGGCGCGGGGGAGTGGGTGGCGGTGCACGGCTGCGGAGGCGTGGGCCTGTCGGCGGTGATGATCGCGGCGGCGAGCGGGGCACGCGTGGTGGCGGTGGACGTCTCCCCGAAGGCCCTGGACCTGGCGCGCGAGTTCGGCGCGGCCGAGTGCGTGGATGCCACGGGGGCACCGGACACGGCGGAGGCGGTCCGTGAGCTGACCGGGGGAGGCGCCCACCTCTCCCTCGACGCACTCGGTTCCCCCGCCACCTGTGCCGCCTCGGTGAACGGACTGCGCCGCCGAGGACGTCATGTCCAGGTCGGTCTGCTCCCCTCGGCGGACGGCACGACCCCCGTGCCGCTGGCCCGCGCCATCGCCCTGGAACTGGAGATCCTGGGCAGCCACGGCATGGCCGCGCACGCGTACCCGCAGATGCTGGAACTGGTCCGGACCGGGGTGCTGCGCCCCGACCTGCTGGTGACGTCGACGATCACACTGGACGCGGCCCCGGCCGCCCTGTCCGCGCTGGGCACCACGCCGGGCGCGGGGGTGACGGTCATCGAACCGTGGGCCTGAGCGCGGCCCACTCCCGGTCCAGGATCGCCATGAGCACCTCGTCCACCCACACCCCGTCCCGCAACGCGACCTCCCGCCGCACCCCCTCGACCACGAACCCGACCTTCTCGTAGACGCGGCGGGCCCGTGCGTTGTCGCCGTACAGCTCCAGCTGGACGCGGTGCAGGCCCAGCTGCTCGAAACCGTGGCCGACGATCAGCCGGGTCGCCTCGGTACCGAGCCCGCGGTCGCGGCCCCGGGGGCCGATCAGCGTGCGAAAGGTGCAGCTGCGGGCGTCCGGTTGCCACTCATGAAGGACGACCTCGCCCACGAGTTCGCCGGTGTCGCGGTCGGTGACGGCGAGGTCCAGCCGGTCGGGCTGCTCGGAGCGGGAGCCGTACCAGGAGCGCAGCCGTTCCAAGGTGAGGTCGCTCTTCGGCGGGAAGGTGAAGCGGATGACCTCGGGGTCGCCGATGATCTCCCACATGGCGTCGGCGTCGGCCTCCGTGAAGGGCCGCAGGACGGTCTTCGGGCCGGAGAGCAGGGGCTTTACGGAGAAGTTCACCCACAGCACTGTGCCCCACGCGCCGGCGGGGCACAGCCGGTTTTTCCTCCGACGGGGGTCAGTCCAGAGCACGTCCCCGGTTGCCCGGCCGGGAGGCGACCCAGGCGCGGACGGTGTCGGCGTACCAGAAGGGCTTGCCGCCCTCGACGTGGTCCGGCGGGGGCAGCAGTCCGTGCTTGCGGTAGGACCGTACGGTGTCCGGCTGCACCTTGATGTGCGCCGCGATCTCCTTGTAGGACCAGAGCCTTCGGTCGGTCATGAGTTGCACCTCCGTGCGCGCGGGGGTCGGCGGCCGGGAGGCCGCCCGGGGGGACCCGGCGCTGCGCTGGCGATCACCAAGCCTGTGCCCCGTCAACGACAGCCGGTGACTGTGCGGAAGCGGCTGTTGGCCACGTGTGACGCAAGATCCGCGTACACGGGACATGCGTGACAGAAAGGAGGTATTTGTGACAGAGATGACGCATGGACGCGCGGGGGCCCTGTGGGAGGGGCGCGTTGACAAACGCCCCGAATCACCGACAGGAGCCGGGCCGGGCCCGCTGCGACAGGCCCGACCCGTTCCCGCTCCCCGCCACCCCCCGGAACGACCGGACCGACCGAGTACCCCGACCGACCGAAGTACCCGGACCAACCGGAAATCACCGGATCAACTGGCAGACCCTCAGCCTGTATTCAGCCAATGCGCCCGGTCTTGGAAAAATGCGCACCCGGTCCGGACCGATCGTCCGGGCGAGCCGGCAGGACCAGGCTCGTCGCCTCCCCGCTCAGCCGGTCCGTCGCCGGGGACACCTGCGCCGGAAGGCGCCTGGCCTGCGCGAACTCCCTCGGCGTGCAGCCCGTCATCGCCTTGAACTCGCCGCTGAGATGAGCCTGGTCGTAGAAGCCGCAGAGCGCCGCGGTCTCCGCCGCGCTTCGCCCCTCGGCCAGAAGCCGACGGGCGCGTTGCAGCCGCAGCACCCGGGCCGCCGCCTTGGGGCCGAGCCCGATCTGCTCCCGGAAACGGTTCTCCAGGTGCCGTACGCTCCAGCCGACCTCCTCGGCCAGCCGGGGCACCGGTATCGCGCCACCCGTGCGCACCAGCAGCGACCAGGCCCGCGCCACCTGCTCCGAACTGGGCGTCCCGGCGTCCCGCCAGCGGGTGAGGACATCGTCGAGCAGTCCGAACCGGTCCGCCCAGCAGGGCAACGCGGCCAGCGCGGCGGCGAATTCGCCGAGGGGAGTGGCCAGGGCGTGCGGCAGCTCGTCCGGGTCCACGGTCCGGTTGACGAGCTCGTGCTGCGGAGTGCCGAACAGGGTGAACGCGGCCCAGGGCGTGAGCAGCACCTCGATGCCCGACAACCGGCCACCGTGCTCACCGACGGCCGGCGTGGTCGTGGGCCCGCAGTACACGGACACGAGCGTGTCCGTGGCCCGCCCGGCGCGAGAGATGCGAACGGGCTCCCCGAACCCCAGCAGCAGCGTCACCGCCCCGATGGGCGTCTCCAACCGCCGCCGGGGCCGAGCCATGGCAAGCCGGATCCCGCGATAACTGATCACCCCGGGCCGCAGCCGCGGATGGGGCGAGCCCATGGCGAACTCCCAGGAGCCACTCGGCCCTTCACCCGACCGGACGTGTACTGCCCTCGCAGCCATGGGCGCCCATGCTAGAGGCGGCGACCGCAGCCCACCCAGGGGCGCGGGCAACTGCGCGACCGGCTACGGACTGCCCGTGCCCGGCATCGAACGGAACCCGGCACCCCGGTGGGCGCGCCTACGCTCCGCAGGAGCGAAGAAACGCCCGCGTACGTTGCGCGATAGGCAGCGGAGCGTCCGGCGCACACGGATACATGTCCTGCTCGACGATCGCGAACAGATCGACGTCCAGCTTCTGCGCCGCCTCGAGCACCGGCCCCAGCGCGGGCACACCGCTCGGCGGCTCGCACATCACGCCGCGCGCGACGGCCGGCCCGAACGGCACCTGGTTGGCCCGTACGTCCGCCAGGATCTCCGGGTCGACCTGCTTGAGGTGCAGGTACCCGATCCGCTCGCCGTAGGTCTCGATCAGCTTGACGCTGTCGCCGCCGCAGTACGCGTAGTGCCCGGTGTCCAGGCACAGCGACACCAGGTCGGAGTCGGTGCCGTCCAGGAACCGGACGACGTTCTCCTCGCTGTCGACGTGGGTGTCGGCGTGCGGGTGGACGACGATCTGCAGGCCGTACCGCTCCCGCACCTCCTTGCCGAGCCGCTCGGTCAGCGAGGTGAGGTTGCGCCACTGCTCGGGGGTGAGGGTGTCCGGCTCCAGTACCTCGCCGGTCTTGTCGTCCCGCCAGAAGGACGGGATGACGACCAGGTGCTTCGCGCCCATCGCCTGGGCGAGCACCGCGTTGTCCGCGACGTGCGCCCAGGTCTTCTCCCAGACGGCCTCGCCGTGGTGCAGGCCGGTGAAGACCGTGCCTGCCGACACCTTCAGGCCGCGCTTCGACGTCTCCTCGGTGAGGAGTGCGGGATCGGTCGGCAGGTACCCGTAGGGGCCGAGCTCGATCCATTCGTAGCCGGACTGCGCCACCTCGTCGAGGAAGCGCTGCCAGGGGACCTGGGCGGGATCGTCCGGGAACCAGACGCCCCAGCTGTCGGGGGCGGATCCGACACGGATGCGGGAAACACCGGAAACTGGTGACTGAGGTGACAACGACGTCATGGGCGTCAGCGTGCTGTCTCGTCGAAGGGGTGTCAAGGGCTGGTCCGAATGTCTGGACAAAACATTGACAGGGCCCGCCGCGCGGGGCTACAAAGCCGTGAGAGCCGATACGGGGACGTGTGCCGGGGACGTGCCACGAGCGGCTTCACGGTACGAGCGGCGTCACGGTATGAGCCGATACGAAGGGAAATCGATGGCGTACGACCTGATCGCGATGGGGCGGATAGGGGTGGACCTCTATCCGCTGCAGACGGGTGTCCCACTCCCGCAGGTCACGTCCTTCGGGAAGTTCCTGGGAGGATCGGCGACCAACGTCGCCGTCGCCGCAGCCCGCCTCGGCCGCGAGACCGCGGTGATCTCCCGCACCGGCGACGACCCCTTCGGCACCTATCTGCACGAGGCCCTGCGCGGCTTCGGCGTGGACGACCGCTGGGTCACCCCCGTGCCCGGACTGCCGACGCCCGTCACCTTCTGCGAGGTCTTCCCGCCGGACGACTTCCCGCTGTACTTCTACCGGCAGCCCAAGGCGCCGGACCTGGAGATCGACGCCCACGAGCTCGACCTCGACGCCGTGCGCGAGACCCGCGTCTTCTGGGTCACCGGTACCGGCCTGAGCGAGGAGCCCAGCCGTACGGCGACCCTCGCCGCCCTGGCGCACCGGGCCAGGGCCGGCATCACGGTCTTCGACCTGGACTGGCGCCCGATGTTCTGGAAGGACCCGTCCGGGGGCGACCCGGCCGAGGTCGCCCGCCCGTTCTACGCCGAGGCCCTGAAACACACCACGGTCGCCGTGGGCAACCTCGACGAGGTGGAGGTCGCCACCGGAATGCGCGAGCCCCGGGCCGCGGCGCAGGCGCTGCTGGACGCGGGCGTCGAACTCGCGGTGGTCAAACAGGGCCCCAAGGGCGTCCTCGCCGTCAACAGCAAGGGTGAGTCCGCCGAGGTCCCGCCGCTGCCGGTGAACGTCCTCAACGGCCTCGGGGCCGGTGACGCCTTCGGCGGCTCGCTCTGCCACGGCCTGCTCGCGGGCTGGGACCTGGAGAAGATCATGCGTCACGCCAACGCCGCCGGCGCCATCGTCGCCTCCCGGCTGGAGTGCTCCTCCGCGATGCCGACGCCGGACGAAGTGGAAGCGGCGATCAAGGCGGGGGCCGTCCTGTGACGACCGTCGACATCTCCGAACTCGTCCGCCTGCGCACGCAGCACCCCGAGGCGATCGCCGAGGCGGCCGCCCGCCGCCCGCGCAGGCCGTTGCTGGGCGACTCCGGCCGCCTGATGATCGTCGCCGCCGACCACCCGGCCCGCGGCGCGCTCGGGGTGGGCGGCGACAGGCTCGCCATGGCCAACCGGGCCGGTCTGCTCGAGCGCCTGTGCCTGGCGCTGTCCCGGCCCGGCGTGGACGGCGTCCTCGCGACCGCCGACATCCTCGACGACCTGCTGCTGCTCGGCGCCCTCGACGGCAAGGTCGTCATGGGCTCGCTGAACCGCGGCGGCCTCCAGGGATCCGTCTTCGAGCTCGACGACCGCTTCACCGGTCACCGACCCGAGGACATCGAGCGGTCGAACTTCGACGCGGGCAAACTGCTCGTACGCATCGACTACGACGACCCGGGCTCGCTCACCACCCTGGAGTCCACGGCCCGCGCCATCGACGACATGGCCGCCCGCAGGCTCCCCCTCTTCGTCGAGCCGTTCATCAGCCGCCGGACCCCCGACGGCAAGGTGAGGAACGACCTCTCCGCCGAGGCCGTCACCAAGTCGATCGCCATCGCATCGGGCCTGGGCGGCACCTCCGCCTACACCTGGCTGAAGCTCCCGGTCACCGACAACCCCGACGACATGGCCGAGGTCATGCAGACGTCCACGCTGCCCGCCGTCCTGCTGGGCGGCGAGGTCGGCGACGACCAGGACGGGGCGTACGAGAAGTGGCGCGGGGCGCTCCAACTCCCCACCGTCCAGGGCCTGGTGGTCGGCCGTTCGCTGCTCTACCCGCCGGACGGGGATGTCGCCGCCGCCGTGGACACCGCCGTAGGACTGCTGTGAGGGCCGCATGACGCACACCGAGCCGTACCACGACCTGTACATCCCGCACGGCGCCACCGCCGGCGACCACTACACCCTCGACATCGATCCCGAGCGGGCCGGCTGGGGTTACTGCGGTCTGCGGATCGTCGAGCTGGAGCCGGGCGGCACCCACCTCTTCACCACCGGTGACAGTGAGTGGATCGTCCTTCCGCTGGCAGGCGGATGTACCGTGCGAACAGCCGGTGAAGAGTTCCAACTCCTGGGCAGGGAGAGCGTTTTCGCGTCGGTAACCGACTTCGCGTACGTTCCCCGTGACGCCCGGGTCCAGATCGCCTCCGGCGCGGGAGGCCGCTTCGCCCTGGCAGGAGCGAAGTGCGAGCGACAACTCCCCGCCCGCTACGGCCCCGCGCCGGAGGTCCCCGTCGAAGAGCGCGGCAGCGGCAACTGCGCCCGTCTGGTGCGCAACTTCGCCTCCGCCGACGCCTTCGACTGCGACAAGCTGATCGCCGTCGAGGTGATCACCCCCGGCGGCAACTGGTCCTCGTACCCGCCGCACAAGCACGACGAGCACCGGCCGGGCGAGGAGGCCGAACTCGAGGAGATCTACTACTTCGAGATCGACGGCCCGAACGGTTTCGGCTATCAGCGCGTATCCCCTTCACGCGAAGGCGGATCCGACGTCCTCGCGGAGGTCCGCACCGGCGACGCCGTGCTCGTCCCCGACGGCTGGCACGGCCCGGCCATCGCCCAGCCCGGCCACGCCATGTACTACCTGAACGTCATGGCGGGACCGGGCGAGACCCGGGAGTGGCGGATCTGCTTCCACCCGGACCACGTAGAGAGCACAGGGGGTTACCGATGACGGCGCAGACCTCGACGACGAGGCTGACGGTCGCCCAGGCACTCGTCCGCTTCCTCGCCGCCCAGTACACGGAGCGCGACGGCGTACGGCAGCGGCTGATCGGCGCGACCTGGGGCATCTTCGGCCACGGCAACGTGGCGGGCCTCGGCCAGGCGCTGGTCGAGTACGGCGACGACATGCCGTTCCACCAGGGCCGTAACGAGCAGTCGATGGTCCACGCGGCCGTCGGCTACGCCCGCCAGTCCAACCGGCTGTCCACCCACGCCGTGACGACCTCGATCGGCCCCGGCGCGACCAACCTGGTCACCGGCGCCGCCCTGGCGACCGTCAACCACCTCCCGGTCCTGCTGCTGCCCGGCGACATCTTCGCGACCCGGGTCGCCGACCCGGTGCTCCAGCAGCTCGAGGTCCCGTACGCGGGCGACGTGTCGGTCAACGACACCCTGCGCCCGGTGTCGAGGTACTTCGACCGCGTCACCCGCCCCGAGGCCCTGATCCCGGCGGCCCTCCAGGCGATGCGCGTCCTCACCGACCCGGTGGAGACGGGCGCGGTCACCCTGGCGCTGCCCCAGGACGTCCAGGCCGAGGCCTACGACTGGCCCGACGAGTTCTTCGCCGAGCGCACCTGGGCCGTTCGCCGGCCCGGCGCCGACCCGGCCGAACTCGCGGAGGCGGTCCGCGCGATCCGTGGCGCCCGGCGTCCGCTGATCGTCGCCGGTGGCGGGGTCCACCACAGCCGCGCCGAGGAGGCCCTCGCCGAGTTCGCGGAGGCCACCGGCATCCCGGTCGCCTCCACCCAGGCCGGCAAGGGCTCGCTGCGCTACGACCACCCGCAGGACGTCGGCGGCGTCGGCCACACCGGCACGGCGACGGCGGACGAACTCGCCCGCACCGCCGACCTGGTGATCGGCGTGGGCACCAGGTACACGGACTTCACCACCGCCTCCCACACCCTGTTCGCGGGCGACGGCGTCCGCTTCCTCAATCTCAACATCGCGCCCTACGACGGCCACAAGCTCGCCGGTCTGCCGCTCGTCGCGGACGCCCGCAGCGGCCTGGGCGAGCTGACCGCGGCCCTCCGGGTGCACGCCCACCGGGTCACGGACGGCTACGTCGCCGAGTACTCCGAGGACAAGGAGCGGTGGGAACAGCGCGTCGACGCCTGTTACGAGGCCGAGGAGCCGGACGTACGCCCGACCCAGCAGCAGGTGCTCGGCGCGCTCGACGCCCTCGCCGACGAGTCGGACGTGATCATCAACGCGGCCGGTTCGCTCCCCGGTGACCTGCACAAACTGTGGCGGGCACGCTCCCGGGACCAGTACCACCTGGAGTACGGCTACTCCTGCATGGGGTACGAGATCCCGGCCGCGATCGGCGTGAAGCTGGCCGCTCCCGAGCGCAACGTCTGGGCGCTGGTCGGCGACGGCACCTATCTGATGATGCCGACGGAGATCGTGACGGCCGTGCAGGAGGGGATCGCGATCAAGCTCCTCCTCGTGCAGAACCACGGCTACGCCTCGATCGGCGGTCTCTCGGAGGCGGTGGGCGGCGAGCGGTTCGGCACGGCGTACCGCCACCGTGCCCCTGCCGACGGTTCCTACACGGGGGCCCCGCTGCCCGTCGACCTGGCCGCCAACGTGGCCAGCCTCGGCATGCGGGTACTGCGCGCGAAGACCGTCCGTGAACTGCGCGAGGCCCTCGCCGAGGCGCGCCGCGCCGACACTCCCACATGTGTCTACGTCGAGACGGAAACGGCCGACACTGTGTCGGGGCCGCCGCCCGCGCAGGCCTGGTGGGATGTACCTGTGGCCGAGACCGCGACCCGACCGTCCGCGGTGAAGGCACGTGAGCTGTACGAACGGCACGTCTCTACCCGACGCCGCCATCTGTGAAGGAGTACTCGGTCATGACGAAGATCGTCAACCACTGGATCGCCGGCAAGACCGTCGAAGGCGCGTCGGGTACGTACGGGCCGGTCACCGACCCGGCGACCGGCGCCGTCACCACGAAGGTCGCGTTCGCGACCGTGGACGAGGTCGACGCGGCGGTGGCCGCCGCCAAGGACGCCTACGCCACCTGGGGCACCTCGTCGCTCGCGAAGCGGACCACGATCCTCTTCAAGTTCCGCGCGCTCCTCGACGAGAACCGGGACGCGATCGCCGAGCTGATCACCGCCGAGCACGGCAAGGTGCACAGCGACGCGCTGGGCGAGGTCGCGCGCGGCCTGGAGATCGTGGACCTGGCGTGCGGGATCACCGTGCAGCTGAAGGGTGAGCTGTCGACCGAGGTGGCCAGCCGGGTGGACGTGTCGTCGATCCGTCAGCCGCTGGGCGTCGTCGCGGGCATCACGCCGTTCAACTTCCCGGCGATGGTCCCGATGTGGATGTTCCCGATCGCCATCGCGACCGGCAACACCTTCGTGCTGAAGCCGTCGGAGAAGGACCCGTCGGCGGCCCTGAAGATCGCCGAGCTGCTGGCGGAGGCCGGGCTGCCGGACGGCGTCTTCAATGTGGTCAACGGTGACAAGGTGGCGGTCGACCGTCTCCTGGAGCACCCGGACGTCAAGGCCGTGTCCTTCGTCGGCTCGACCCCGATCGCCCGCCACATCCACACCACCGCCTCGGCGAACGGCAAGCGCGTCCAGGCCCTGGGCGGCGCCAAGAACCACATGCTGGTCCTCCCGGACGCCGACCTCGACGCGGCTGCCGACGCCGCCGTGTCCGCCGCCTACGGCTCGGCCGGCGAGCGCTGCATGGCGATCTCGGCCGTGGTGGCGGTCGGCGCGATCGGCGACGAGCTGGTGGAGAAGATCCGCGAGCGCGCCGAGAAGATCAAGATCGGCCCCGGCAACGACCCGACCTCCGAGATGGGCCCGCTGATCACCGCGGTCCACCGCGACAAGGTGGCGTCGTACGTGACGGGCGCGGCGGCGGAAGGCGCGGAGGTAGTCCTGGACGGCACCGGCTACACCGTCGACGGCTTCGAGGACGGCCACTGGATCGGCATCTCGCTGCTGGACAAGGTGCCCACGTCCGCGAAGGCCTACCAGGACGAGATCTTCGGCCCGGTGCTCTGCGTGCTGCGGGTGGACACCTACGACGAGGGCGTGGCCCTCATCAACAGCTCGCCGTTCGGCAACGGCACCGCGATCTTCACCCGGGACGGCGGCGCGGCCCGTCGCTTCCAGCTGGAGATCGAGGCCGGCATGGTCGGCGTGAACGTCCCGATCCCGGTCCCCGTCGGCTACCACAGCTTCGGCGGCTGGAAGGACTCGCTCTTCGGCGACCACCACATCTACGGCAACGACGGCACCCACTTCTACACCCGAGGCAAGGTCGTCACCACCCGCTGGCCCGACCCGGCCGACGGCCCCGGCGGAGTCGACCTGGGCTTCCCGCGCAACCACTGATCGACGCAGCTCCCCCTGTGAAGCCGTCCGGACTCCGGACGGCTTCACGTTTTTTCTGCACCCGGCCTGCGGTTCCCGCACGCCCCCAGGCAACCGGAATCACTAGCGGCAAACGACCGTAAACGCAGTCGAAGCTGCCTCTCACCTACGGATTCCGTAGGTAAACACCTATTGACGCGCCGGTTTCCGTCGGGATTCCATGCAGCACCACCACAGCCGCCGGAGGCATCCGCACGAGTCGATCGGACCCGCCGCATGACCGACACGCTCCGCCCCGTCGCCACCACCGCCCCCGAGGCGCCGGCGCCGGACAGTCCCCAGAAGCTCAAGCGCTCCATCGGAGTCGTCGGCGGCACCCTGCTCACCCTCTCCTGCGTCACCCCGGCCTCCACCCTCTTCGTCGTCGTCCCGGATCTCTTCGGCTCGCTCGGCACCGCGACCGCCCTCACCATCGCGATCGGTTCGCTGCTCTGTATCGCCGTGGCGTTCTGCTACTCGGAGCTGGGCACCCTCATCCCCAGCGCGGGCGGCGAGTACGCCATGGTGTCGACACTGGCCGGGCGGCTCGCCGGCTGGCTGGTCTTCGTCCTCTCGCTGCTCGTCGTCATGATCGTCCCGCCGGTGATCGCGATGGGCACGGCCGACTACCTGGCCCCGGTCGTCCACCTCGACTCCTCGCACGCCGGCGCCGCCGTCATGCTGCTCGCCACCCTCGCCGGCCTGCTCGACCTGCGCGCCAACGCCTGGATCACGGGCGTCTTCCTGGTCCTGGAAGTCATCGCGGCGGCCGTCGTGGCCGTCCTGGGCTTCGCCCACGGCCACCGTGGCCCGGGCAGCCTCGTCTCGATGCAGGTCGCCGGCGGCGACGGCCACACCGACACCGTCACCGCCATGCTGATCGTCTCCGGCCTCGCCATCGCCCTGTTCGTCACCCAGGGCTTCTCGACCGCCGTCTACCTCTCCGAGGAGCTGGAGAACCCGCGCCGCAACGTCGCCCGCACGGTCCTCGCCACCCTCGCCATCTCCTCCGTGATCATCCTGGTCCCGGTCGTCGCCATCACCTTCGGCGCGTCCGACCTCGCCCAGCTCACCGGCGGAGACATCAGCGGCATGGTCACCGCCTGGTCCGACTCGGCCGTCGGCACCTTCGTCAGCCTCTGTGTGGCGCTCGCGATCATCAACGCCGGCATCGTGATGGTCATCCAGAACTCCCGCGTCCTGTTCGCCTCCGCCCGCGACAAGGCCTGGCCCCAGCCGGTCAACGACGTCTTCGCCAAGCTCGGCCGCTTCGGCTCCCCCTGGGTCGCCACGCTCGCCGTCGGCGTCCCCGGCGCACTGCTCTGCTTCGTGAACCTGGACACCCTGTACGGCGTCACCGGCGTCTCGGTGACCGGCATGTACCTGCTCGTCGCGGTCGCCGCCCTGCTCTCCCGCCGCGGCCACCACCGGCACGCCCACGCCTGGCGCATGCCCCTGTGGCCGGTGCTGCCGGTCCTGCTGATCGTCGTCCTCGGCTACGTCCTCACCCAGCAGGAGACGGTCTACCTCCTGTGGACCGGAGGCATCACCGCCGCCGCCACCCTCTACTGGGTCTTCTACCTCCGCCCCCGCCGCGACACCCGCTGGCTGGTGTCGATCCCGGAGGACGCGCGGGCCTGACGCATACCGCGACTGGTGTACGCGGGCCCCGGCCCGTACGCCCCCGGGAGGGTGACGAGTTCGGTCTACGGTCGACAACTCCACGACAGGTTGACGCCGTACCGTTGAAGCATGGATCTTCGACTGCCCGGTCTGCGAGGACCACGGCGGCCACGACGGATCGTCTCCGCCGTGGCCGCCGTGGTCGTACTCGCCGGTGCCGGTACCTGGACGGCCGTCGCCTCCGACGACGACACGCCCGCGGTGCACCGCGCCGACCGGGTCATGGCGGTGGACGGGGTACGCCTGGACACCTCCTACTTCACCTCCGGCGCGGACGGCCGCCGCCCCGCCGTCCTCCTCGGGCACGGCTTCGGCGGCACCAAGGACGACGTACGGCAGCAGGCCGAGGACCTCGCCCGCGACGGGTACGCGGTCCTCACCTGGTCGGCGCGCGGCTTCGGCAAGTCCACCGGCAAGATCGGGCTGAACGACCCGAAGGGCGAGGTAGCCGACGTCTCCAAGCTGATCGACTGGCTCGCGAGGCAGCCCCAGGTTCAGCTCGACAAGACCGGCGACCCCCGGGTCGGCGTGGCCGGCGCCTCCTACGGCGGCGCGATCTCCCTGCTGGCCGCCGGGTACGACGACCGCGTCGACGCCATCGCCCCCGCGATCACCTACTGGAACCTCGCGGACGCCCTGTTCCCCGACGGCGTCCTCAAGAAGCTCTGGGCCGGCATCTTCTTCAACACGGGCGGCGGCTCAGCCCACTTCGAACCCGCGCTGGCCGCGATGTACGACCGCGTCGCCGAGTCCGGCACCCCCGACACCGCGGCCCGCGAGCTCCTCGAGGAGCGCTCGCCGTCCGCCGTCGCCGACCGCATCAAGGTCCCCACCCTTCTCCTCCAGGGCCAGACCGACTCCCTCTTCACCCTCGCCCAGTCCGACGCGGCCGAGAAGGCGATCCGCGCCAACGGCGCGCCCGTCGACGTCGACTGGATCGCGGGCGGCCACGACGGCGGCGACCTGGAAGGCGCTCGCGTCCAGGCACGCGTGCGTGGCTGGTTCGACCGCTACCTCAAGGACGACAAGGCCGCCGACACCGGCCCCGCCTTCCGCGTCACCCGCACCGGAGGCGTCGACTCCACCGACGGCGCCGCCCAGCTCAGGGGCGCGAGCGCCGACAGCTACCCCGGACTGGAGAACGGCGAGCGCTCGTTCCCCCTCACCGGCCGCCGTGAGCAGCAGTCCTTCACCAACCCGCCCGGCGCCAGCCCGCCGGCTGTCTCGGCCCTGCCCGGGCTCGGTGGCGGCGGCCTCTCCCAGCTCTCCTCCCTCGGCGTCGGCGTCTCCCTGGACTTCCCCGGCCAGTACGCCGCCTTCGACTCCGCCCCGGTCACCGGCGACCTGCGCGTCACCGGCTCCCCGACGGTCACCGTCCACGTGAAGTCGACGTCCGGCACCGCCGTCCTCTTCGCCAAGGTCTACGACGTCAGCGGCAGTGGCGGCGGCAGCGGCGGCCAGGTGCTGCCCTCCCAGCTCGTCACCCCGGTCCGCGTCGAGGGCGCCAAGGCCGGCAAGGACGTCACGATCACGCTCCCGGCGATCGACCACAAGGTCGAGGAGGGCCACCGGCTGCGCCTGGTCCTCGCCTCCACCGACCTCGGCTACGCCTCCCCGATGGCCCCGGCGACGTACACCGTCTCCCTGAAGGGCGACCTGTCGGTCCCGACCGCCCCCGCCGTGACGACCGCCGCCGCCCCGCTCCCGTCCTGGGTCTGGTGGCTGCCCCTCACGGGCGCGGCGATCGCGCTGGCCCTGCTGCTGACGTCCCGCCGCCGCACCGCAGGACCCGCACCCGACCCCGCACTCGCCGAGGTCCCGCTCCAGATCACCGACCTGAGCAAGAAGTACGCGAACGGCGACCGCTACAGCGTCCGCGACCTGTCCTTCCGCGTCGAGAAGGGCCAGGTCCTCGGCCTCCTCGGCCCCAACGGCGCGGGCAAGACCACGACCCTGCGCATGCTGATGGGCCTGATCGGCCCCGACGGCGGCGAGATCCGGGTCTTCGGCCACGCCATCCGGCCGGGCGCGCCCGTCCTCTCCCGCGTCGGCTCCTTCGTCGAGGGCGCCGGCTTCCTCCCGCACCTCTCCGGCCGGGAGAACCTGGAGCTGTACTGGCAGGCCACCGGCCGCCCCGCCGGGGACGCCCACCTCGCGGAGGCCCTGGAGATCGCCGGCCTCGGCGACGCCCTCGCCCGCGCGGTCCGCACCTACTCCCAGGGCATGCGCCAGCGCCTCGCCATCGCCCAGGCCATGCTCGGCCTCCCGGACCTGCTCATCCTCGACGAGCCGACCAACGGACTCGACCCGCCGCAGATCCGCGAGATGCGCGAGGTGATGATCCGGTACGCGGCGGCCGGCCGCACGGTCATCGTCTCCAGCCACCTGCTGTCCGAGGTCGAGCAGTCGTGCACACACCTCGTGGTCATGGACCGGGGGAAGCTGGTGCAGGCAGGCCCGGTCGCCGAGATCGTCGGCTCCGGCGACACCCTCCTCGTGGGCACCGCCGCCCCCGTGGAGGAGCCGGTCGTCGAGAAGATCGCCGCACTGCCGGGCGTGGCCTCCGCGGTCCCCGCCGACGGGGGCCTGCTGGTCCGGCTGGCCGCCGACGGCAGCGCCCAGCGCCTGGTCGCCGAACTCGTCCGGCTCGACGTGCCCGTACAGGCCGTCGGCCCGCACCGCCGCCTGGAGGACGCCTTCCTCACCCTGATCGGAGGTTCCGCATGAGCACGCTCACCGAGGTCGCCTCCGGCTACCAGGCGGGCCGCACGCTGCCGCTGCGCGTCGAGCTGGTCCGCCAGCTCAAGCGCCGCCGCACGCTGGTCATGGGCGGCATCCTCGCCGCCCTGCCGTTCGTCCTGCTCATCGCCTTCGCGATCGGCGGCGAGCCCGGCGGCCGCAACAACCAGGTCACCCTGATGGACACGGCGACGGCGTCCGGCGCCAACTTCGCCGCCGTCAACCTGTTCGTGTCCGCGGGCTTCCTCCTGGTCATACCGGTCGCCCTGTTCTGCGGGGACACGGTCGCCTCGGAGGCCGGCTGGTCCTCGCTGCGCTACCTCCTCGCCGCACCCGTGCCCCGGGCCCGTCTGCTCTGGTCCAAGCTCGTCGTCGGCCTCGGCCTCAGCCTGGCCGCGATGGTCCTGCTGCCGCTCGTCGCCCTCGCCGTCGGCTCCGCGGCCTACGGCTGGGGTCCCCTGGAGCTGCCCACCGGCGGCGCGCTCGACGCGGGCACCGCGGCCCAGCGGCTCGTGGTCGTGGTCGGGTACGTCTTCGTCTCCCAACTGGTCACCGCGGGGCTCGCGTTCTGGCTGTCGACGAAGACCGACGCACCGCTCGGCGCGGTCGGCGGGGCGGTCGGCCTGACCATCGTCGGCAACGTCCTGGACGCCGTCACGGCCCTCGGCGACTGGCGCGACTTCCTGCCCGCGCACTGGCAGTTCGCCTGGGCCGACGCCGTCCAGCCGACCCCCGAGTGGTCCGGCATGATCCAGGGCACCGCCGTCTCCGTGACGTACGCCCTGGTCCTGTTCGCCCTCGCCTTCCGGGGTTTCGCCCGCAAGGACGTCGTGTCGTAGCCCGCCGCCCGCGCGCGGACGTGAAACGGCGGGCCACCGGAGAACCGGTGACCCGCCGTCGCGGTACGTCGGGCTGCGGCTCAGCCGTTGCCCGCGCCGTTGCCCGCCAGGACCGAGATGTCGTCCAGGATGTGCGACAGCGGCTCGTCGCCCTTGGCCTGGGTGCTGTTCTCGACACACTGCTGGTTCTGCGGCGCCGACAGGATCGGGACGTCCTGGAGGCCGATGTTGGCCGCGCCCACGAGGGACTGGAGGTTGAGCTTCGCCGGCAGACCGATGCAGGGCTTGTTGAGCGAACCCTGGACCAATGAGAGCTGCGGGCTCATGTCGCCGAAGGTGGCCGAGTTGCCGAACTCCGACGAGGCACCGTTGCCGCTGGCGGACGTGGTACCGCTGTCGTCGCCGATGGCCAGGGCCTGCGGGGCGCTCATCGCCGCGAGGCCGGCGACGGAGGCGGCGAGGGCCGCGGTCGCCCACAGCTTCTTCATGTTCGTTCCCTTCGAAAAAGCGGACTCCGGGGGAGGAGCTGCGTGATCATCAACGCGCCGCCCCCGCCCGGGGTTGCGCGGTGTGCCCCGATCGGCCCAGCGCATCGCGCACGACGGCCATGCGCCCCTCAGTGGCACTGGTACGCGCTCCCCCGCACCGGCGTCGTGCTGCCGAGAACGGTCGGCGGGTCCTTGGGTTTCGGCTGCGCGCCCTTCGCGACCAGCGGCCGGTCCTCGCGCACCTCCGTGAAGAGCGCGTCCGCCCTGTCCCGGTCCCAGGCCAGGGCCGAGCCGATGCCCAGGCGGCCCGGGGCGAACCCGGCGATCGGCACGGTCGTGAACTCCGTCGCCGAGGCCGGCACCCGGTGCATGACGGCCGCCAGCTCCGCGAGCTCGCGGATCGAGAAGCCCTGCTTCCCGGCTCCGAGCAGCGTGCGCACCAGGTGCGTCGTCCGTGCCGGACGGGTGAGCAGCTTCCGTTCCTTCAGCTCCCGCCACACCTGGACGAGGAAGCGCTGCTGGCGCTGGATCCGGCCGAGGTCGGCGCTGCCGTCGGCATGCCGTGAGCGGACGTACTGCAACGCCTGTCCGCCGCCGAGCCGGTACTTGCCGGGTTTCAGATCGAGCCTGGTCGCGGAGTCCTTCAAGGGGCGCGGTGTGCACACCTCGACGCCGCCGACCTCGTCCACGCTGTTCATGAAGCGCCGGAAGTCCACCTGGACGAACCGGTCGACGTTCAGCCGGGCCATCGACTCCACGGTCCGGACCGCGAGATTCGGGCCGCCCTCCTGGTAGGCCGCGTTGAGCTTCGCCGGATGCGGCGGGCGTACCTTTCTGCCGCCGGTGCCGTAGCGGTACGGCGGGATCTCCGCGTAGGAGTCACGGGGCAGGCCGATCACGCTGACGCGGTCCCGGCGGGCCGAGACATGGACCAGCATCAGCACGTCCGTGCAGCCGCAGGGCCGTCCACCGGCGTGGTACTTGTGCTTCTCGGCGGTGCTGATGGTGTCCCGTTCGTCGGTGCCCATCAGCAGGATGTTCAGCGCGCGCGGGGCGTGATCCCGGTCGGCGGGTCCGGTCAGTGAGGGCAGTGCGGAACTGCCGAGCAGCGCGCCGGCGGCGGCCAGGACGATTCCGGGAATCGCCAGGCGGCGTGGCCGAAGGTTTCTCTTCGTCGTCACGCGCCGCACGCTAGAACAGCGGACCGCCGATGATCCGGCGGCCCGCTGTCCGGGCGGAGAAACCACTCCGGGGCTCAGGAAAAGAACCCGTTCAGAGCGACGGCTCAGTGGTTGGCCGCGCCGTTGCCCGCCAGGACCGAGATGTCGTCCAGGATGTGCGACAGCGGCTCGTCGCCCTTGGCCTGGGTGCTGTTCTCGACACACTGCTGGTTCTGCGGCGCCGACAGGATCGGGACGTCCTGGAGGCCGATGTTGGCCGCGCCCACGAGGGACTGCACGTTGGCCTTCGCCGGCAGAGCGATGCAGGGCTTGTTGAAGGAGCCCTGGATGAGCGCCATCTGGGGGCTCATGTTGCCGAAGGTGGCCGAGTTGCCGAACGACTGGCTGGCGCCGTTGCCGCTGGCGGAAGTCGTGCCGCTGTCGTTGCCGATGGCGAGTGCCGGAGCTGCCGCCGCGGCGGACACGCCGACGACGGAAGCGGCGACTGCGGCGGTGGCCAGTACCTTCTTGATCACTTGTGAGTCCCTTTCAGTGAGAAGCCCCGTCCACCGGAGCGTTTGGATCAACTTCACCTGACCTGTTCGGTTGCTCCGGTTCACTCCGATGGCCCATTGGTGCGGACTTCGTTCGCCCCGGCCGGAAAACCGATCAGGTGACGGGCCGCAACCAAATCCTGCGCATCGGGTTGGTTCGGGGGCAGGCACATGGTCCTGGCCCGGAGTCAGGGCAGGGAAAGGAACAGCGAAATGCTCAAGAAGGCAATGGCCGCGGCGGCGGTCGCCGCTTCCGTCGTCGGTATGTCCGCGGCGGTCGCCCCTCAGGCGCTTGCCATCGGGGACGACGCCGGCACCACCTCCGCCAGCGGCAACGGCGCGCACGAGGCGTTCGGGAACTCGGTGACCAAGGGTGACTTGAGCCCGCAGGCCACCCTGGTCCAGGGCACCGCCAACAAGCTCTGCATCGGTCTGCCGGTCAAGGCCAACGTGCAGTCCCTCGTCGGCGCGGCCAACATCGGCCTCCAGGACGTCCCGATCCTGTCGGCCCCGCAGAACCAGCAGTGTGCCGAGAACAGCACCCAGGCCAAGGGCGACGAGCCGCTGTCGCACATCCTGGACGACATCTCCGCGCTCTCGGGCAACGGCGTGGCCAACCACTGACGTCCCCCGGCGCTGCCCACCGGCGGTCCGTTCCTTTTCGGCGGACCGTCCGGCCGCTTGCTCTTTCGCTGACGTTCTGTCATTTTCCTCGCCGCTCGGGCGAAGCGTTTATCCTCCGGTGGGCCTTACGTGTTAATTATATGAGCGCGTCCGAGTGAATTCCCGGGTGACGCGCGTTCATCAGTTTCCTCGCTGTCTATCTCTCGTTTGCAGCCTGCGGGTCATGGTGCGAGGCGTTCCAGTTGCGCTCGCTCGGTTTCGACCGTCATCTGGGCATGACCGCAGAGAAGGGAAACTCATGAAGAAGAGCGCTGCTGTTGTCGCGGGTCTGATCCTGACCCTTGGCGGGGCCGCCCCCGCCTTCGCCGACGCCGGAGCCAACGGTGCAGCCATCGGCTCCCCTGGCGTCCTGTCGGGCAATGTCGTCCAGATTCCGATCCACATTCCGGTCAACGTGTGCGGCAACTCGATCAACATCATCGCCGCGCTGAACCCGGCCGGCGGCAACGTCTGCATCAACGACTGACGACGCGACACCCCCAGCTGTACGGCTGGATCGAGCCGGCCTTGGACGACACTCCTGTGGTCCAGGGTCGGCTTTTCCCACTCCTCCCAGCAGGAAGACGAACGAGAATTGCGACAGACCCTGAGCAGGGGAATGGTCGCGGCCGCCGCCGCGACGGGCATCCTGTCCCTGTGCGCGGGCGGCCACGCCCTCGCCGACTCGCAAGCCGAAGGGGCCGTCCAGGGTTCGCCCGGGGTCCTGTCGGGCAACAGCGTCCAGGCCCCGCTGCACGTCCCGGTGAACGTCTGCGGTAACTCGGTCGACGTCGTCGCCGCACTCGACCCGGCGTTCGGCAACTCCTGTGCCAACCACGCGGCCGCGCGCGAACACGGCTCATACGGCGCCCCGTACGACGACGACGCCCACCGCGGGGACACCGGCCACGGCGATTCCCACGACGAGGACACCGGCTACGGCGATTCCCACGACGGGGACTCCGGCCACGGGGACTCCGGCCACGGGGACTCCGGCTACGGCGACTCCGGCTACGGCGACTCCGGTTACGGGGACTCCGGTTACGGGGACTCCGGTTACGGGGACTCCGGCCACGAGGGTCACGGCCCGGGCGACGACTGCGGGGGCTACGGCGATACCTGCGGCGGCGGTGGACACTCGACTCCGCCGCCCCACGGTGGGGATCACTCGACCCCGCCTCCGCACGGCGGCCACAGCACCCCGCCGGGTGGGACTCACTCGAGTCCGCCTCCGTACGGTGAGGGTCACTCGAGTCCGCCACCCCACGGTGGTGGTCATTCGAGTCCGCCTCCGCACGGCGGCCACAGCACCCCGCCCGGTGGGAGCCACACCTCTCCGCCCTCGCACGGTGGTGGTGGCGGTGGTAACCATCCCCCGCACGGTGAGCACACCACACCTCCCGAGAGCACCGGCGAGCACACCTCGCCGCCGCAGTTGCCGCACACCGGCGGTAACAGCGCGGGTCTGCTGGCAGCCTCCGGCGTCAGCGCGGCGCTCATCGCGGGCGGCGCCCTCCTGTACCGGCGAGGCCGGGCCGCTTCCCGTCGGTGAACGCACCGGGTGCCGGACGCCTTGGCGCCCGGCACCCGAGCCCCGCACGGCTCAGCGCCGTACGGTCTCCGCCGCCCCGCGGCAGCCCGGCGCCGGTGCCGGAATCGCCCCGCTCGGCACGCCCGTGTGCAGCCGCCGCCGTACGCCCCGGACAAGGGTCCCCGCCGTGAAGGTCGCGCCGTACACGAAGCGCATCGCCGGACCGAAGCCGGCCGCCGTCACCAGACCGGCCAGGAACAGCCCGGGGTGGGACGACTCGAAGTCCCGGCCCACCGCGGGGGAACCGTCGGGCATCGTGGCGAGCGTCCCGCGCACTTCGCCGGAGAGCAGGGCGAGCCGGTCACGGGTCGCCCTGAAGCCGGTGGCCGCGATCACATGCTCGGTCTCGAAGGAGTCCGCTCCGGTCACCTCCAGCCGTACCCCGCCGGACACCGCTCGCGCCGCCGTCACCTCGTGGTCGAGGCGTACCTCGACGGAGCCTTCCACCCGGTCCCGTACCCACCAGGCGCCGGCCGGTCCGAGCGCCGTCGCCGCGATGCGCGCCCGGGTCGGTTCCGGGAGCCGACGGTAGAGGCCGGGGCGTTCGGCGTAGAACCAGTTGCGCCAGCCGCAGCCGAGCCCGCTCTGCGGGGAGCGGGCCGACTGCCACCACGGGCGCTCCCAGGTCGGCGGCACATCGTTCCAGCGCAGTCGGTCGGCGCGGGCCAACACCCTTACCCGGGAGCCCTGTTCGGCGAGCAGGGCGGCCGTTTCCAGGGCCGCCTGGCCGCCGCCGATCACCGTGACGTCCCGGCCGCGGAAGCGGTCGAGGTCACCGTGGTGACTGCTGTGCGAGACCAGGGCGGGGGAGAGCCCGCGCAGGGCTGCCGGGATCTCGACGAACGGCATGACGCCCACGGCGAGGGCGACCGTCCGGGCCCGCACGGTCTCGCCGTCCGCGGTGACCGCCTCGAAGCCGCCCGGCCGGGCGGTGATCCGGGTCACCGTGCGCTCGTCGACCGCCGGGACGGCGTTGCGGGCGAACCACAGGCCGTATTCGGCGAACATCTCCACCGGGATCGGTTCCCCGTGCCGGGCCGTCACGCCCTGGGTCGCGCAGTACGTGTCGAGCCGCCAGCGGGCCGCGGGATCGGAGAGGTTGGAGGCCCATGGCTCGGACTTCAGGAACATCCCGCCGGGCATGTTGTCGCGCCAGGACGCCATCGGCCGGCCGAACACGCGCAGCCTCAGCCCGGCGGCCGCGGCGTGGGCCGCGACGGACAGCCCGTACGGGCCCGCGCCCACCACCAGCAGGTCGTACATCAGCAACTGCTCGCTTTCTCGTCGTCGGTCGGTTCGCTCAGCACCGGTGCGGTCGCCGGTGGTTCGGTCAGGCCGGTCAGGGACGGCGGCGGCGCCGCCGCCTGACGGACCACGCGGGGATGTGCCCCGGCCGGGCCCGAGGCGTCGGACCGGCGCAGCCTGCCGACCAGCCGACGTGCGACATGGGCGCCCCACAGACCCCACATGGCCCGGCCGGGAGCGGTGTCGTCGCCCGCGTGCCAGGCCAGCTCACGGCCGCGGCGCGCCGGACGCAGCGCGGCCAGCGGCGCGTAGTTCTCCACCACGAACGCCCGCCCGGGCCGCGGCACCCCGGCCGGCAGCGGACGGTGCGTCAGATCCAGGTGCTGGGCGCGGACGACGTCGAGTCCGGCGGCGTCGGCGAAGAGCCGGAACTGGGCGCCGGGGCGCGGATTGAAGTCGAGCAGGTGGTAGTCGCCCGTCGCGCCGCAGCGGCGGAAGTCGAGGTCGAAGATGCCCCGGTAGCCGAGTTCACCGGTGAGTTGCTCGGCCAGCGTCCGCACCTGCGGGTTCTCGGTCCACTCGCCCACCGCCGTGAGTCCCGCGCCGCGCGGCCAGGCGCACAGCTTGCGGCCCGGACCGCCGCCGCCGACCGCTCCGGAGCGGTCGGCGTACCCGTGGAAGAACCAGTCGCGGTCCGGGCCCGCCGGCAGGAAGGCCTGGAGCAGCAGCCGGCTGCCGGCCTCCTCGGTGCGCAGATACAGGTCGCGCGCCTCCTGGGTGGAGCGCACCACGACCGTGCTGCGCAGCCCGGAGCCGGCGGGCAGCAGCCAGGGCCGGCTCCACTTGGCCACCACGGGCAGGCCGAGCCGCCAGGCGTCGGAGGCGGCCTGCGCCGCGCTGTCCGGGATCATCGTGAGCGGGTGCGGCACGTCCGCCGCCGCGCACAGCCCGGCCAGTTCCGCCTTGTCGGCGACCCGTTCGGGGACCGCGCAGGGCTGTTGCGGCAGCAGGTAGGCGGGCTCCAGGTCCTCGCGCAGGCGGCTCACCGCGACCGCGCCGGCGTCGTCCATCGGGATCAGCACGGCGGGCCGCTCGATACGGGCGGCCACCCGCAGCAGGGTGGCGGCGATGGCGGCGATGTCGGCGCCGGGCGGTGGCGGGGGATGCAACTGGCGTACGAAACGGGACTTGCCGACGGGACTTCCCGTCGAGTCGGCGACCACGTGCACGTCGATTCCGGCTCTGCCGAGCGAGCGCACGGCACCCAGCGTTCCGTGGTGAAAGGGATTCCGGTCGATCCGCAGGAGGACGGCGGGGACGCGGGTGTCGAGGAGCGACTCGGGCATTTTTTCCGGGTCCTTAGCTTCAGTTCACCGATATGGGCGATCAAGGCGCTCGAAAGCCCTAACGGCGGTGGCGTGAATCCTTTTCGTGTGACTTTCATATGGCTGAGTGTCAGTGATGCGCTGTCCTTGTGCGTTACGTGAGAGTGGAGAAAGGAGCGGGCATGGCTCCACAGCAGCGACGCGCGCGATCCCGACGGCTGGCCGTCGTAGCGGCAGCGGTCGCGGCGTCGGCCGCCCTCGCGTCCGGACCTGGATTCGCCGCGGGTGCTGGGGCGGGGCGGGTCGCCGATCCTCCCGCTCCCACCCCCACCGTCCCGACGGCCGCGGCGACCCTCCCCGCACCCGTCGCGCCCGAGCCGGCCGTACCCGCGCCCGAGCCGGCCGTACCCGCGCCCGAGCCGGCCGTACCCGCGCCGGAACCGGCCTTCCCCGCGCCCAGTGCGACACCGGCGGCATCCGTGACCCCCGGGGCACCGGTGACCCCCGAGGCCCCCGTGACCCCCGACGCACCGGTGACCCCCGAGGCCCCCGTGACCCCCGACGCACCGGTTACCCCGTCGGAGAGCCCCAGCCCGTCCGCCCCGCCCGCGAAGTCCGTCCCCGCCTTCGGCGCCTACCTCGACTACGGAGCCCTGGGCGTGGCCCGGATCACCGAGCTCAGCGAGTGGCTGGACGGCGCGGAGCTGCGCGTCGGCCACACCTACCTGCCGGGCGACCGGTGGAACAACATCGAGGGCCCGCCCGGCTTCCTCGACGTGTGGGCCGACTGGCGGCTGGAGAAGGACGACCGGATGCTCGTCCTCAACGTGCCCATGATGGAGCGCAACGAGGAGGGGGTGTCGGACGACGGGGTGCGCGAACTGCTGCGGCAGGGGGCGGCCGGGGAGTTCGATCACCACTTCAGGGCCCTCGCCGAACGTCTGGTAGCACTGAAGGTGCCTGACACGGTGATCGTGCTCGGCTGGGAGATGAACGGCATCACGTACACCCATCGGTGCGGGCCGGACCCGGAGGCCTGGAAAAAGTACTGGAACAGGATCGTTTCCACCATGCGTGCGGTGCCGGGCCAGAAATTCAGGTTCGACTTCACGCCGACCCGCGGCAAGGACGCCGTTCCGTGGACCCTGTGTTACCCGGGGGACGACACGGTCGACATCATCGGAATGGACTCCTACGACCAGCCGACCGGCCTGTCCTTCGACGAGCAGGTGAAAGAACCCTACGGGCTCCAGGCACACGTCGACTTCGCCAAAACCCATGGCAAGGCGATTTCCTATCCCGAATGGGGACTCTTCCGTAACGGCGACAATCCCGAATACATGCGGCGCATGCTCGCCTGGATGGACGAGCACAGACCGCTGTACAACACGGTGACCGACTACTGCCCGCACGGTGTGTGGCAGTGCCGGGAGAACCCGCAGTCGTCCGCGGTCTACCGCTCGCTCCTGTCCGGCCGCACCGACGAGCCGGGCACGGCGCCGACGAGTCCGGCGCCCTCCGTCGAACCGCCCGTGGAGCCCACGCCGCCGGCACCCACGCCCGTACTCCCGGCGGATTGCACGCCGCTGGACCTCGGCGACTGGGTCGAGTACTGGCTCGGCGGCAAGCTGTGCTTCCGGCTGGACTGGTGGTCGGCCGGCCAGTGAACCGCGGTGCGGTGGCGGCAGGCCCGCGTCAGGACCTGCCGCCACCGTCACGCTCCCTCCGCCGCTCCAGCCGGAGCAGCAACTCCTTGCCCCGCCGCCGCGCGGCCACGTCGCACACGACAGCCGACAGCAGGGGCGCGGTGCGCCGGCGGGCCAGCAGCAGCCGCTGGTTGACGACCGGTTCGGGCCGCCAGTGGTGCTTGTACGGTTCGTTGCCGCGCAGCAGGCTCAGCGCGGCGCGTCCGCCGTCGCGGGAGTGCTCGGCGCAGGCTTCGAGCAGCATCACCGCCACGTCCGCCTTGCGCTCGCGCAGCCGGGGATGGGCGCCGTAGAGATAGCCCCCGGCCAGCCGCCGCGACAGCAGGGTCAGGTCGACGGCCACCACGTCGTCGTCCAGCCGGAACTCGGTGACCACGGCGTCCCCGGAGCGGACCATCGGGCCGACCGACCGCACCAGGTGCTCGCAGAACCGCTCCCGCAGGTGCTCACCCGTCACCTTCCGGCCCTGCCACTGCAACTGGTGCAGTTCCAGCAGCCGGCGCAGCGCCGCGTCCACCTCGTCCGGGCGCACCACGTGACGCTGTACGCCCAGCGCGGTCAGCTTGCGCAGCTTGGCGCGGACCCGCTGCGCCTTCGCCGACGGCAGCCGGGCCACCAGCTCGTCCATGGGCACGGCGGGCAGCTCCAGGCACACCGAGTCGCTCACCCGTCGACGCGGTCCGCGCCACCGCTCGTAGACCTGCTCCACGGCGCCGCCCGGACGCACCTCGCGGAAGTCGATCACCGCCGTGCGGGCGGCCGCCGCGAGGCCCTCGGTGAGCGCGGCGACGGCCCGCTCACCGAGTTCGTCGTCGACGAGGACGTCCCCGTAGTCGGAGATCGCCCCGCCGAGCGGCACGAGCGCAGGCAGCGGCCGGCGTACGGCCATCAGCGGAGCGGCGGCGACGAGCTCACCGCCGTCGCGGACCAGCAGCAGACGCAGCCGGCCGCGCCTGCCGTACGACAGCCACCACGAGTGCAGCCAGGCGTGGCTCTGGAAGGGGGTGGCGCTCGCGCACCGCTGGTACAGCCGGCCCCAGGCGGGTGCGAGCGCGGCGAAGACCTGCTCGTCGGTGACGAGTTCGGTGGTGAGCGTCGGCTTCACAGCGCTCCGTGGGATTCGGCGGCGAGGGCCGGGCCGGGAACGGCGGCCGGGCGCGCGGCCTCCTCCTCCGAGCCCCGCTTGGGGCGCGCCAGCAGCACCAGACCGCCGAGCAGTCCGCCCGTGCTCACCCCCACCAGACCCGTCACCGCCGGGGACACCGAGGAGGGGCCGGTCGGCCGGACCGCGCGGGCGAACTGCTGGAGCTCGACGTTGGTGGCGGCCCGGGAGCTCCTGGCGTGCTGGGTCAGCGAGCGGGAGACCGCGTTGGCCATGTCGGCGGCCAGGTCGGGGCGCGAGGAGGTCGCCGTGATCGAGACCATCGGGGCGTCCGGCGAGGTGGCCGTCTGCACGCTCGACTGAAGCGTCTTCACCGGCACGCCGGCCCATACCTGCGCGTCCCCGAGCACCGCCAGCTGCGTGGCGACCCGGCCGTAGGCCTGCGCGAAGCCGAGCGCGGACGCCGGGTCGGACTTCTCGGTGGGGACGGCGACGACATAGGCGGTGGCCGTGTACACGGGCGGCTTGAGAGCGCCGTACGCGCCGCCGAGCAGACCGCCGGCGACGGCGCCGGCCGCGAGCAGGGACCAGGGCGGGAGCGTCCTGGCGCGGCGCAGGGCGGCAGGACGGCGGGGGTTCTCGGTCATGGGGAACTGACTCCCTGAGGTGTCGGGTTGGCGGGGGAGAGCAGGGGCGGTCCGGACAGGGTGGCCGTGTACACGTCCATGAGCTGGGCGGCGCTGCGGGTGATGTCGTAGTGGAGGGCGGCTTCGGCGGCGGTGCGCGGGCCGGGAGCCTGCGCGCGCGCCTCGGTCAGCGCGCGGACGAGGTCCTCGGTGCCGCCGGTCACCCGGCGGGCGCCCGGCGCCCGGCCGGGCAGCTGCTCGATCGCCGGACAGGACGCGTACAGCACGGGCAGGCCGCAGGCCAGCGCCTCGACGATCGCCAGGCCGAAGGTCTCCTCCGGGGAGGGGGAGACGAACACGTCCATGGCGCAGGTGAGGGAGGGCAGGTCGGGGCCGGGGGTGCTGTCGGGAACACAGGGGCGTTCGCCGGTGAACAGGACACGGTCGGCGACCCCCGCCTCGTGGGCGGTGCGGCGCAGCACGTTCTCCTCGGGGCCGCCGCCGACCAGCAACAGCCAGTGGTCGGAGGGGAGCCGGGCGAGGGCATGGACGAGGACGTCGAAGCGCTTGCCCGCCGTGAGACGTCCGACGCCGCCCACGACGTAGGCGTGGTCGGGCAGGCCGAGGCGCCGGCGGGTGTGGTGGCGGGCCTCCGGGTCGAAGCGGAAGCGGGTCAGGTCGACGCCGTTGGGGACGACCTCGATACGGGGGGCCGGGACCCCCCACCCGCGCAGCCGGTCGGCGACCGTGGGGGAGACGGCGACCGTGGTGCGGCCCAGCCGTTCGCTGGCGAGGTAGAGCGCGCGGACCCCGGAGGTCAGTCTCCGCCCCTCCAGCTGCGAGTCGCCGAGCGAGTGTTCGGTGGCGACGACCGCGCGGACCCCGGCGAGCCGCGCGGCCAGCCGGCCGTACACGCAGGCCCGGTAGAGATGGGTGTGGACCAGGTCGTAGCCGCCGGAGCGGATGATCCGGACCAGACGCGGCAGCGCGGCCAGGTCGCGGTTGCCGGCCATGCCGAGGTGGACGACCCGGACCCCGTCCTCGGCCAGCCCTTCGGCCACCGCCCCCGGGTTGGTCAGCGTCACCACCTCGCACTCGACCGGCAGGTGCCGCAGCAGGAGCCGCAGTTGCTGCTCGGCGCCGCCGACCCCGAGCCCGGTGATGATGTGCAGCGCCTTCACCGCAGCCCCTCGACGGGACGCCGGCGAAGCCGGTGCAGCCGGTACTTCAGTTGCATGCGGACGAAGTTGTCGCTCTGCCCGATGTGGAGGCGGGGCAGGGCGTGGAGCCCGTTCAGCGAACCGGGGTCGATCGCGCAGGCGTAGGCGTAACCGGCTTCGCGTACGGCGTCCATGGCGCGCCGGTCGATCGTCCCGTACGGATAGCAGAAGCCGTCGATCTCGGTGCCGAGCAACGCGTTGAGGGCCGCGCGGCTCTCGGCCGTCTCCGTCTTGAGGGTGAGGTCGTCGGCCTTGGTCAGGTCGACGTGGGTGAGGCCGTGCGAGCCGATCTCGACGCCCTCGTAGGCGGCGCGGCAGATGCCGTCGGCGGTCAGCAGCGGCTTGCGCGGGCCGAGCGGGTCCCAGGCGTTGTCGCCGCCGAGCCGGCCGGGCAGCACGAAGAGCGTGGCGTTGCAGCGGTGGCGGCGCAGAACCGGCAGTGCCTCGGTGAGGAAGTCGGTGTAGCCGTCGTCGAAGGTGAGACCGACCAGGTCACGCCCCTCGCCTCGGGCGCGGGCGGCGAGCAGTTCGGCCATGGAGACACCGCGCAGCCCGCGCCGGCGCAGCCACATCAGCTGCTTCTCCAGCCGCTCGGGGGTGACCGTGATGCGGTACGGATCCTCGGTGCAGTCCCCCACGGAGTGGTACATCGCCACCCACGGGACAGGAGTGCGTCTGCTGTTGTCAGGAGCGGCCATGGGAGAGCCTTCGGGTCGCGGAACGTACGGAACGGAGTGCGGAGTCGATGCCCTGGGAGCCCAGGGCACGGCCGAGCAGCAGGAAGACGACGGTCACGGTGAGTCCCCCGGCGGTCAGCCCGGCCAGCGGGTCGACGAACCGTCCCGCGGCGAAGGACCCGGCCAGGGTGGCCACCACGGCCGCCCGCACCGGCCGGCTCAGTTCGTGCAGCACGCCCCGGATGCGGACCGGGACGCTGCGCGGGCCCATCCCGGCCAGCAGGACGAGGGCGGTGACGGTGATGCCGGTCGCGTTGGCGGCGGCGATCCCGTACACACCCCAGGAACCGACGCTCAGCGCGCCGATCCAGGAGGTCACGACGATCCCGGCGGCCATCGCGCCGACCGGGTACCAGGAGCCGCGGCCCGCCGAGAAGTACGAGCGGACCAGCACGCCCGTCAGAGTCTGGCCGAGCAGCCCGAGCGCGTACAGGCGCATGACGCCCGCCGTCGCCGCCGTGTCCTTCGCGGTGAACGCGCCGCGCTGGAAAAGCAGTTCGATGATCTGCGGGGAGCAGGCCAGCACGGCGGCGGTGCCCAGCAGCACGATGCACGCGGCCAGTGCCAGGTCCCGCTCCACCCGGGAGCGGGCCCGCTCGGTGTCCCCCTCGGCCAGCGCCCGCGCGACCACCGGGAAGGTGACCGTGCAGACCATCACCGACAGGATCATCGGCATCTGCGCGACCTTCTGCGCGTAGTTCAGATGCGAGATGGCCCCGGCCGGCAGCTGGGAGGCGAGGAAACGCTCGATGAGGACCTGGGACTGCCGGCACAGGGCGAACAGCAGCACGGTCGTCAGGAGAAGGGTGTCGAGGGGGCGGGCCTCCTCCGGTACGGAGGCCACCTCGCCCGCCCCGCGCTTCCTCAACAGCGCCCACAGGGAAGGAAGTTGAACGAGGACCATCAGCAGCCCGCCGACGGCGACCCCGGTGGCCGCCGACCGCACCCCCCAGTGCCCCCCGAGCACGAACATCCCGGTGATGATGCCGGTGTTGTAGGCCACGTAGATCGCCGCGGGTGGCCCGTACCGCCGGTGGGCGCGCAGCGCCGCGCTGCAGTACCCGGCGAGCCCGAAACTCACCACGCAGGTGGCGGTGAGCCGGGTGCAGTCGACGGCGAGCGCGGGGTCGGGCAGGCCGGGCGCGAGGACCTCGACCACCTGCGGTGCCAGGCCGATGAACAGGGCGCCGACCGCGACGAAGGCCAGCGACAGCCGGGGCAGCGTGCCGGCGACCAGGGCGCGGACCGGGTCGCCCGGAGCGCCCTGGGAGCGGCGGGCCAGCGCCATGCTGAACGCCGGGATCAGGGCGAACGCCAGCCCGTCCTCGATGAGCAGCGTGGCCGCGAACTCGGGTACGGTCCACGCCACCAGGAAGGCGTCGGTGTCACTGCCCGCCCCGAACAGCCGGGCCAGCGCCTGGTCGCGCACCAGCCCGAGCAGGGCCCCGGCGACCGAGAGGACGGCGGTGACGAGCGTGGCCCTGGCGAGGAACCGGCGCGAGGCCGGGGGGAGTTCACCGCCGTCCGTCCCGGCAGCCGCCGCCGTGTTCGTCGTCGCATTCGCCGTCGTACTCGACGTGGCACTCGCCGCTGTACTCGACGAGGCACTCGCTCGGGGTGCGGCTTCGACAGCCTCTTCGGCCGTCTCCCCGGTGCGCGCGACGGACCGCGCCGGCGGCACGGAAGCGGGACCGTCCGTGCGGGGCGTCCGAGGAGGCGTCACCGTCATCGTGCGAGCGCCTCCTCGCGGCCACCGGCGCCCACCAGCGCCCACCAGGCCACGACCCCGAAGACGACGGCGGTCAGCACGGTCGACGGACCGCCGATGTCGGCGTACGTGAAGTCCACGAGCTGCCAGAACAGCAGGCCGAAGGCGACGAGCGCGCAGTCGAGGCCGGGGCCGGAGCGCCGGACCCGGAACCAGCCGCGCAGCCCGCAGGCCAGCATCGCCAGCCAGCCCCCCGCGAGGGCGAGCAGCCCGATCAGGCCCTGCTCGCTGAGGATCAGCAGGTACATGTTGTGCGGGGAGAGCAGCGGCTGCTTGACGAACCCGGAGCCCGCGCCGTCGGTGTCGCTGCCGGAGGACAGCGCGAGGGAGGCGTGCGCGTCGCGGTGCTCGGGGAAACCCTTCAACCCGACGCCGGTCAGCGGCTGCTCGCGCCAGATGCCGACCGCGGAGGCCCACAGCGTGTACCGGTCGGTGACCGACTGGTCGGGCGCGTCCGCGATCTGGGTGATGCTGTTGACGCGCTCCTGGAGCATCGCCGAGCCGACCCCGAAGCCGCCCACCAGGATCACCCCCGCCGCGGCCGCCACCGCGCCCACCTTCAGTGCCCGCAGCGGCCCGGCGAGGGCCAGCTGGACCACGCAGGTCAGCGCGGTCGCGATCCACGCGCCCCGGCTGAAGGAGAGCGCGAGCGGCACCAGCAGGGCGAGTGCCGAGCAGGCGGCGATCGCCCGCTGCCGTACGGAGGTCCGGCCGAGCGCCAGCCCGACGGCGCAGATCAGGCCGAACGCCACGACGGTCGCCATGCCCATCACGTCCTGGGGCCCGAAGGTGCCGACGGCCCGGATCTCCTCGCCCTGGTAGGAGGCGCCGGTCCCGGTGACGAACTGGTGCACGCCCACCGCCCCCTGCCACCCGGCGAGCCCGACGAACGACCAGGCCAGCACCCGGAAGTCGGCCCGGTCGCGGACCAGGAGGACGACGGCCGCCGGGACCAGCACGAAGATCTGGAGGTAGCGGCCCAGACCGCCGAGCCCCGCCCCCGGCGAGGAGGCGCCCATCGCGGCGAGCGCGAGCCCGACGACCGGCAGGCCGAGGACCACGGCGGCCGTCCGGGACAGCGGGCGCCGCCGCTGCCGCAGCAGCCGGATCGCGCAGAACAGCACGACCAGCGCGGACAGCGCGTCGGCCGGTCCGGCGCCGCCCTCGACGCCGGGGGCGAGCGGCAGGCCGAGCACGGCGACCACGGCGACCACGGGCAGGACCGGTGACAGCGTCCGGGCGCGGGGCATGGGCAGGGCGAGGGTCATCGGCGGTTCAGCTCCCGGTCGGTCGCACGAGGGCGGCCGCGGTGCGCAGCAGGATGCAGATGTCCTGCCACAGCGACCAGTTGTCGATGTAGGCGTTGTCGAAGCGGGCCCGGTCCTCGATCGAGGTGTCCCCGCGTAGCCCCTGGACCTGAGCGAGGCCGGTGATCCCGGTCCGCATGCGGTGGCGGGCCGCGTAGCCGGGGTAGGTCTGGCTGAACTGGCCGACGAAGTAGGGGCGTTCGGGGCGCGGGCCGACCAGGCTCATGTCGCCGCTCAGGACGTTCCACAGCTGGAGCAGCTCGTCAAGCGAGGTCTGGCGCAGGAAGCGGCAGAAGCGGCTCATCTCCCGTTCGCCGGCCACGCTCCACCGGGTCGCGGCCTCGTGCTCGTCGACCGGGCGGTGGGTGCGGAACTTCAGCAGTGTGAACGGCCGGCCGTCCTTGCCGATGCGCTCCTGCCGGAAGACGACCCCCGGCCCGTCGGTCACCCGCAGCACCACCGCGCACACCAGCAGCAGCGGGCTCAGCAGCAGGAGCAGGGTGCCGGAGGCCGCGATGTCCAGCAGCCGCTTGCCGAGGCTGCCCCGGCGCCGGGCGCCCAGGTCGAGGCGGCGGCAGGAGAACCCGGCGAGCTGGTCACGGCTCGCGTACGAGGGGGTGTCGGCGTCGACCTCCCACACCGTGCAGCCCGACTCGGCGAGCGCCCGCAGCAGCGGGCCCTGCACGGTACGTACGGCGGGATGGACGCACAGGACGTCCCGGACGCCGTTCTGGATGAGGGCCCGCTGGACTTCCTGACCCGTGGTCAGCACGGGCAGTCCGTCGGTGCCGTCGGGGCGCTCCGTCACGATGCCCACCGGCTGGACCCCGCAGCGGGGATGCCGCAGCACGGCGGCGGCCACGCGCTGCGCGGTCGCGGGGGGGCCGATGACGAGCGCGGCGCGCGGGCGTCGCAGCAGTGTCCGGCGCCGCCGCAGGTGCACCATCGCGCGGCCCGCGCAGCCGGTCGCGGCCTGCGCCGCGAACCCGAGGAGCAGCGTGCGGACCGACAGCGCGTGGACCGGGTTCCACGCCGCGACGAGCGCGCCCAGCGCCAGCCAGGCCACCACGATCCGGCCGCAGACGGCGGGCAGTTCGTCCAGCACCCCCGCAACCGGACGCGTGCGCTGCGGGCGCAGCAGTATCGTCGCGGCCACCAGGAGAGCCACCAGCAGCGGACGGCGCTGTGCCCCGGTCAGGGCCAGCGCGCCCACGAACGCGGCGAGGCCGTCGGCGCACAGCAGCGGCAGCGGCGACGCGGGCCGCGCCGGGGGCCGCCGGGTGGGGAACCGGAATCCCGCTGCGCTCGCCCGCCGCGGGATGACCGAGACGGACGAGTACCCGGGTTGCGCGCCGGGAGAGGGGACGGTGCTTTCCGCAGTCACGAGTGGATGGACTCCCTGCACTCGGTGGGCGCGACGCGCGCCCCTTGTGTGGTCGTGAGCAGCTCGCGGTACACGCCCGCGACCGCCTCGGCCGTGCGCCGCACGTCGTGCGTGGTCAGGACGTGCCGGCGTCCCTGGTGGCCGAGCGACTCGCGCAGCAGCGGGTCGAGCAGCAGTCCGGCGACGGCACCGGCCAGCGCCGCCGGGTTCTCGGCGGGTACCAGACAGCGGGGCGCGAGCGCGGCCGGCACGCTCTCCCGGGCACCGTCCACATCGGTCACCACCACGGGCCGCCCGCAGGCCAGCGCCTCCAGCGGGACCAGTGCCATCCCCTCCCAGCGTGAGGGCAGCACCACCAGATCGGCGGCCTGGTACCAGGGCACGGCGTCGGCGACGGCGCCGGTGAACAGCACCGACTCCGGCGCGCCGGACCGCAGCCGCTTCCCGTCCGGACCGTCGCCGACCAGCACCAGCCGGGCGCCGGGCACCTTGCGCGCGATGTCCGGCCACGCGGTCAGCAGTACGTCCTGTCCCTTCTGCCGGCACAGCCGCCCCACGCACACCACCAGCGGGGCGGCCGGGTCCAGTTGAGGCAGCAGGGAGGCCCGTACGGTGTCGACGGACGCCGGGTGGAAGCGCTCGGGGTCGATGCCGTTGGGGATGACACTCCACCGTCCGGCGATCCGGGCGCGCACCCCGGTCGTGCGCTCCGCCTCGCTCACACACACCAGCCGGTCCGCCCAACGGGCCCCGAACCGCTCCCACTTGAGCGCCAGCGCCGCCATGGTCCCGTCGACCGCCTCGAAGGACCAGGCGTGCGGCTGGAACACGGTCGGGATCCGCCCGCGTACCGCGAGCCGCCCGGCCAGCCCGGCCTTCGCGCTGTGCGCGTGCACCAGGTCGGGGCGTACCTCGTCGAGCAGGCGTACGAGCCGTCGTACCTCGCCGGGAAGCGAGGGTCCCGGCGACCGAGTCGCCGCCCAGTGCCGCACATCGGCGCCCAGGGACCGCAGGTCCCCGGCGAGCCGGCCGGCCGGGCAGGCCACGGTGACGTGCAGACCGGCCGCGAGCTGGGCCCGCGCCAGGTCCGTCACGACCCGGGGGACCCCGCCGTCCACGGGCTGGGTGAGGTGCAGGACCCGGAGTCCGCCGTCGGGTTCTGGCTGGTGCATTGCGCGGTTTCCTCGCTCACGGTGGCGCTCGGGACGGGCGGGAACGCGCCTAGTGCTTCTTCCGTGTGTCGACGGCGACGAAGAGCGCCCCGGCCCACGCCGCGTCCCGGTGGGAAACGAGACGGACAGTCAGCTGGTCACCACCGCGCCGCAAACCCGGGCCCAGATCGAACACATCGGAGTCGTAGCCGAGGGTGTTGGCGTACGCCGGTACACGCGCCGCCGGAGCCTCCCCCGGCTCGCTGATCGTGGAGTTCAACACATCGTCAGATGGATTGACCGCGTTCGTGAGCGGGGCGGCCGTTCGGCCACCGGTAGAGAACATGAGCGAATCACCCGTTCGGCCGCGGTCGCCGTCGTACGCGACGAGTCCGGCCCGGCCGCTCGCGCCCTTGGGGATGTCGAGTCCGCGCAGCCGGATCTCCTTGCCCGTGCCGGAGCCGACGGTGTCGAAGCCGTCCCAGACGGACAGGTCGCGCAGCGGCTCCGCCGGGTTCTCGTACGCCACGACCAGCGTCCAGCCGCCCCACGCCCCGGCTGCCGACCTGCCCATGGCCACGTTGATCTGCGCGACCGTGTACAGGCCCCGGCCGCTCTCGCGCACCAGCTTCGTGACGTCCGCGGAGGCCTGGAAGGCGTCGGCGCCCTGGGCGACCCGGTGGCCCACCACGGTGTCCGCGAGCACCGCCTTGTACTCCCCGCCCGGCTCGGCGATCAGCACCCGCCCGTTGTCCTTCGGCGGCTTCTGCTCGCCGACCCGCAGGTTGCCGCCCCAGTACAGCCGCGCGTACGACACCCGCGCGCCCTGGGGGAGACGGACCTCGGCGCGGGAGGAGTTGTAGGTGTTCGGGTCGTCGTCGACGTCGACGTAGAACATGTCGAAGGCGTTGTTGACGCCCGCCTTGCCCTGGCGAACGGACGGGCAGGAGAGCGCGGCCTTGGCCGCCGGTGCGGCGCGGCAGCTGATGGCCGCGTTGGCGGCGCGGACGATCCCGCCGTGCTGTGTCGCGTGGAAGCGCTGTGTGAGGGCGAGGCGTTGTGCCTCGGTGGCGGGCGGCGCGCCGGCCGCCCGGGCGCCGGTGGGAGCCCAGAGCGAGGCGAGGGCGAGAACGCCGACGGTCGCGCGGCGCAGCAGCGGACCCAGGGAATTACGCATGACCGGCGGTGCCCTTTCGTGCGATTTGCTTGCTATAGACGTGCCTCGGATGGGGCGCAACTCTAACTGCTGTCCGGATTAATCCGTAGAAACCGGACAAGTGTGTCGGAATGGTGAAGCGAGACTGCGCTGACATCACTCATTCGGCGGCACAACCCCCGCGCGTCCCATGCGTTGACCTCCAAGCCGGGCATCCCCGCCCGGGTGTTTGTGTCAAATCCCCAAGGAGCACCTCTCCATGTCGCGTATCGCGAAGGGCCTGGTCCTGACCTCCGTTGCCGCCGCGGCCGTCGCCGGCGCCTCCGGCATCGCCGCCGCCGACAGCGGCGCGAACGCCGTCGCCGAGCACTCCCCGGGCGTGCTGTCGGGCAACGTCGTCCAGGTTCCGGTGCACATTCCGGTCAACGTCTGCGGCAACACGATCGACGTGATCGGCCTGCTGAACCCGGCCTTCGGCAACACCTGCGTCAACGACTGACGTCACCTTCCCCAGAGGCCACGACACGTCATTCGCCGAACGGCCGCCCTCCCGCCAGGAGGGCGGCCGTTCCCGTTGCCGGAAGTGTCACCGCGAGCGTTGCCCGAACGGGGGACGGGGGCCGCGTCCTGCGTGGCGGGCCCTGACAGGCCACCCCCCAGGGGTGATGCGGGCCAGGTGGACGAGCTGACGTCACTCGGAGCGGTCGAGCTGCGGGGCGCGACACCCGTTCGCACGGTGGGCGCGGCTCCCCCGCTCGGCAAGAGGGCCGAGGGCGGCAAGTGAAGGCGGCGGCCGCCGACCCGGTGTCCGACGCCGTCGCCGCGCCGGACAAGGCGGTCGCCGCCCTTCTCGAGGCCGCGACCTCCCTCGACGTCGGCCAGGTCCTCCCGGCGGTGACCGGTGTGGTGTCGGGCCTGCTCGCCGCCACGCCGCCACGCCGCCACGCCGCCACGCCGCCACGCCGCCACACCGGCCGGGGCCGGTCCGACCCTGCCGGCGCTCCCGGCGGAGGCACCGGCACCGGCGCTGCCCGTGCTCCCGGCGCTGCCCGCGCTCCCGGCGGAGGCGTCGGCGCTGCCCGCGGTGCCTGCCCTGCCCGCCGCCTGACCGCCGCTCCCGGATTTGCGCACCCCGGGGGTTCCGCCGGGGTGCGGAATTTCCTGCGCACACGGTTTCCGCATTCGGCGGGGCTCGTTAGGCACGGCGCCCAGAACTTCCCTGGCGACTTGAGCCGATCTGCCGAGCGGCCGAGTTGCCGAGCCGCCGAAGAAAGGAACCCGATGAAGTCCCTGAAGGCTGCCGCTGTCGTTGCCGGATCCCTGGTCCTCGCCGGTGCCGCCGCGCCCGCGTTCGCGACCCCCGCCGACCTCACGCCCACCAGCCTCAACGGCGCCGTGGACACCCTCACCAGGGGGCCGATCAACCTGGAGGACGCGATGCCGCTCCAGCACCAGTCGGACGCCCTCGACACCGAGAACAAGGACTCCGTGCTCAGCACCGTCAAGGGTGCGGCGGGTGCGCTCAACAGCCACAACTCCCTCCTCGGCGGGCTGCCGCTCCAGGGCTGAGACGCCGTTCCGCAGGGCCGGTCCCCGTCACCGACGGGACCGGCCCTCGGCGCTGTTCGAGGCGGGTCGAGCGCCGCGTCCCTCGTTCGTGTGGAGCAGCGCGCCGGCGTCCTCCGGGCGAGTGAGAACACGCCGGAAGTGACCCCGCCACGCCGATAGGGTCGCGCGGTGACCTCAACCCCAAGCGCAACCCGCCCCTTCCGCGTGGCCGACCTGGGCACACTCGTCGTGGTGCCGTGGAGCGGCGAGGCCCCCGACGGCAGCGACATGCCCTACCTGCTGGCCTACTCCCTCGGTGACACCCAGGAAGGACCCGAGGGGACGGCCGCCGCCGTCGCGCGTCTGCTCACCGACAACGGCATGCCCGTCGGCGGGGACGTCGTCGACGGAACCGAGCGGCCCAGCCTGCCGTTCACCCTGCTCGTCGAGTCCGGCGCCGCGGTCCTGAACATGCCGAGCCTCAAGGCCCAGTGCCTGCCGCCGGCGGAGTGGCTCACGGCTGCCGAGCAGCGCGGTTACGCCTACCTCGTCTTCACCACCCGCGCCTGGCCCGAGGCCACGCCCGGCCGGGCCGTCACGCCCGAGGCGCTGGCCGGGTTCGCGGGCGCCGAAGAGACCCTGACGGCCGCGGCGCACATCGTCCTGCCCGCCCGCCGCCTGCGCGGCTGATGCGCCGGCCGTACCCGGCACCCGCCGGCGGCGGCCGCGGGTACGCCCTGCTGCTCGTCCTCACCGGTGCGGCCGGGTTGCTGGCCGCCTGGGTCATCACCCTCGACAAGTTCAAGCTCCTCGAGGACCCCGGCTTCACACCCGGGTGCAGCCTGAACCCCGTCGTCTCCTGCGGCAGCGTCATGACGAGCGACCAGGCCTCGGTGTTCGGGTTCCCCAACCCGATGCTGGGTCTGGTGGCCTACGGGATCGTCGTGTGCGTCGGTGTGAGCCTGCTGGCCGGTGCCGCGTTCCCCCGCTGGTACTGGCTGACCTTCACCGCCGGCTGCCTCTTCGGTGTCGGGTTCGTGTCCTGGCTGCAGTTCGAGTCCCTGTACCGGATCAACGCGCTGTGCCTGTGGTGCTGTCTGGCGTGGGTCGCCACGATCCTCATGTTCTGGTACACCGTCTCGTTCGCCGTACGGCACGCGTTCCTGCCGGCCCCGGCCGGAGTGCGGAACTTCCTCACCGAATTCACCTGGCTGCCCCCGCTGCTGCACATCGGGGTGATCGGCATGCTGATCCTGACCCGGTGGTGGACTTTCTGGACGAGCTGACCATCCGCCTGTCGTACCGACGCTCGTAGCACGATTGCGGCACTCGGGGGAATTGTGAACTGATGCCGATTTCCGGCTCGTTACCCGGTACGGACGCAACGCCCCCGAACTCCTCCGAAAGGTCCCGTACCCCAGATGAAGTCGACCACCCGAGGAACCCTCGCCGCAGTCATCACCTGCGTGGCGGCCGCCGCCGTTGCCGCCTCCGCGACCCCCGCCGCCGCGATCGGCACGGTGCCCGTCCCCGTACCGCTGGACGGCGTCGAGAAGTCCCTCAACGTGGAACTGCCCGAGATCGGCGGCGAGATCCCCCTGCCGACGCCGGGCGCGCCCGAGGGACCACGCTTCGTCGAGGGCCGGCTTCTCCCGGAGCGGGTCGTTCCGCAACTGCCCGTCGCCGCCGGGCTGCCCGGGGTGGGGCTCCGCGCGCCCCTGCCGGAGGTCCTCGGGGCCGACTTCGACCACCTCGGGCTCGACGCCCCCGCCTCCGACGTGCGCACGCTCGGCCCGGGGCTGACCCTGGACGCCCCGCTGACCGCGCCCAACCCCGACCGCTTCGGCCTGCCGGACCTCCAGCAGCCCCGGGCGGGCGTGCTCACCCCGGTGCTCCAGGCGGTGCCCGGCGCGGACCTCGGCCTGGGCAAGGGGCTGTAGCCGACGGCCGAACCGTCACGACCACGGGCCCGGACGCCGTCGTCCGGGCCCGTCGCCATGTCCGGATCCGCGTCCCTCCAGGGACTGTTCGGCCGCCGGGCGGTGACCAGGAGGGCCGCCGGGCGGTTACCTTCACGGACAACCCGCTACGGAATCCGGACGAGGAGCACATCATGGTCGTCAGCGCCGATGGAGTACCCGTGACCGCAGGGCCGGTGGGCGCCGGCAGACGAGACCCGGCGGGCGGCGCACGACGACGCGACCTGCTGCGCGGGCTGCTCGGCGCCGCCGCGGCCCTCGCGATCGTTCCCGTCGTCACCGCCTCCCGGCCCACGCGCCCTGCGGACGGCGACCCCACGGACTCCTCCTTCGACGAGACCTACCGAGGCCGGCACATCCACGGGGTGCTCGCCTCGACGGGACGGGCATCCGCGGACGCCCGGTGGGACATCACGGTCGACGGCCGGCCCCTGCACCTCATGCGCCGGGCCGACGGCACCTGGCTGAGCATGGTCGACCACTACCGCTCGTACGCCACCCCACTGGAGGCGGTCCGTGCCGCCGTGGACGAACTCGGCCCGGGGGAGCGGCTGCGCGCGGCGGATCACACACACCTGGACACGTACATGGGGGGACACCATGGCCTACACCCGTAAGGACGTCAGCACACTCACCAGCGCCGAGCGGCGGCGCTTCGTGAAGGCGCTGCTGGAGATCAAACGGAGGGGCGAGTACGACGAGTTCGTCCGCATGCACATCGACCACTACGTCTCCGACGGCGACGGAGGCCTGCGCGCGGCCCACATGGCGCCCTCCTTCCTGCCCTGGCACCGCAGATTCCTGCTGGACCTCGAGCAGGCGCTGCGCCGGGTCGACTCCTCGGTGACGGTGCCCTACTGGGACTGGACACGCGACCGCACCGCGACCGCCGCGCCCTGGACCAAGGACCTCCTCGGCGGCAACGGACGGCGCTCCGACCACCAGGTGACGACCGGGCCGTTCGCCTATGCCACCGGCGACTGGACCATCAAGGAGAACCTGACCGACGGGGAGTTCCTCACCCGGGACCTCGGCCGCGCCGCCAACCCGATCGACCTGCCCACCACGACAGATCTGGAGTGGGCGCTCCAGGACCCGGTCTACGACACCGCGCCCTGGAACTCGACGGTCACCCAGGGCTTCCGCAACAAACTGGAGGGCTGGGGGACCGGCTCCGGCAGCGCCACCTGGCGTAACCACAACCGGGTGCACCGGTGGGTCGGCGGGGTCATGCTCGGCGGTGCCTCCGTCAACGACCCCGTCTTCTGGCTGCACCACGCCTTCGTCGACCTGCTGTGGACGCGCTGGCAGAGCCGCCACGGCGAGCACCGCTACCTGCCCGCCGAACCCCCGGGCCCGCGCGACCGCCAGTACCGCCGGGTCGTCGCCCGGCAGGAGAAACTGCCCCCGTGGGACGTGACCCCGGACCAGCTGGAGGACGCGTCCCGGATCTACCGGTACGCGTGAACCGGTAGCGGACAGGGGGAGAGCCCCGGCGCTCGAGGTGCCGGGGCTCTCCTGGTGGTACGTACGCGAGGTACGACCGGGGTGTACGTACAGGGTGCAGCTCAGCCGCCGTAGCCGCCGCCGTGCTCGCCGTGCTCGCCGTGCTTGTCCTGCTTGTCCTGCTTGTAGTGCTCGTAGCCACCGTTGTCGTGGTTGCTGACGTTGGCGCAGGTGTTGCCGAAGGCCGGGTTGAGCAGGCCGACGACGTTGACGGTGTTGCCGCAGATGTTCACCGGGATGTGGATCGGAACCTGGACGACGTTGCCCGACAGGACACCCGGCGAACCCACGGCCGCGGCCTGCGCACCCGCGTCCGCCATGGCCAGGCCGGCTCCGCTGACGACCACGGCGCTGGTGCCGAGGGCAATAGCGGCCACCTTCGCGATGCGAGACATCACGTTCTCCTTAGGAATCGGTTCGCGCGGCGGCAGGGGGCGCCACCGCACTCCCCGTTCAACGCCGCCGACCCCGGTCGGTCACGGTACGTCCGGCCGGATCACCCTTTTTGAACAGGACGGACGTACGGTCGGGTGGCTGGTGCGACTGGAGGTGTGTCGCGACGAAGTCGGTCAGGGTGGCGATGGACTCGAGACTGTCCAGGCTCAGGTCCAGCGCGGCCACGTCGACGCCGTAGCGCTTGTCGATCGTGCCCAGCAGGGTCACGCCGGCCAGCGAGGTGAGGCCGATCTCCGGGCCGAACAGGTCGGTGGCGGCGGGGAGCCCGGCGACCGCGGCCTCGTCCAGGCGGGCGGCTTCGGCGATCATCGAACGGATCTCCCGTTCCACCGTGGCCCGCTCTCGGGTGTCCGTCACGCTTCGGCGTCCTCTCGGTCGGATACGTGCAGCCAGGCGGGCGGCCCGGGCAGGTCGCCGTGAAGTGTCCTGCCCAGGACCGCCGAATCCGCGGTGGCGGCGGTGGTGGCACCGGTGGCGGTCGGGGTGGCGGTGGCGGTGTCATCCGTGCGGCGCAGGCCGGCCTGGCGGAGCAGGATGCGCATCTCCAGGTTGGCGTCCGTCGGGCGCAGGGTCACCCGGAACTGCTCGGCGCCGGCCTCGCGGGCCCGCTCCATCAGCCGGAACAGGAAGGCCGCCGCCGCGCCCCGGCCTGCCACCCGGCAGGAGAGCGCGAGCAACGGGACGGACCACGTGGCGGGCGCCGTTTCGTCGGTGCGGTCGGCGCCACGGGTGCGTCGGGTGTCTTGGGTGGCTCGTAGGTCCCGGGTGCGGTCGACGAGAGCGGCGCCGATGATGCCGTACTCGCCGAAACGGTCCGTCATGCGGGCGGTGTACAGCTCGTGCCCGTCCGAGGAAGCCAGCTCGCGCAGGCGGCCCGGGGTGAGCCCGGAGGAGTTCAGACGGTGGGTGCGGGCGGCGAGTTCCAGCGCGCGCGGGATCTCGTCGGCGGTCGCCGCGCCGACGGTGAGGCGCATGTCGCACCAGCGCAGGAACTCCTCGCGCGAACCCCGGAAGCGTTCACCCTCGGCCCGGCGGGTCTCCTCCGTGCGGTAACGGCTCACGCGTTCGCGGGACTCGGGGGTGATCTCCCGGCTCTCGAACGCGGCCAGCAGCGCCGGTACGTCCTCGGGCGAGAGGGTGCGCACGCCCGGCAGGAGTGCCTCGACCTCGGCGCGCTCGTACGGGGAGTCGTCGACCAGGAGGAGGGCGTCCACCGCGATGCCGAGGTCCTTGGCGATCCTGCGCAGCGACTCGCTCTTGTCCTGCCAGGACACCTGCGGCGCCAGGAAGCGCGTCCGCACCTCGGGTACGCCGTCCAGCCGCTCGAGCACCGACGGCGCGCTGCGGCTCGCGATACTGCTGAGCACACCGCGGGCCGCCAGCGTGTCGATCGCGGCGAGCGTCCAGGGGTGGGGCGTGGGCAGGTCGTCGGTGGCCGACTCGACGGCGATCTCGTCCCACAGGGTGCCGTCGAGGTCCCATACGACGCACTTGACGCCGTCGGGATCGAAGCCGTCCGTGACGCTCATCGGCCCCCGTCCCCTTCCGGCAGGAACAGCTTCATCGACAGGCTGGTGGGGTCGAAGCCGAACTTGCGGTACACCGTGCGCATCGGGACGTTGCCCACGTGGACCCGGCCGACGACCTCGGTGATGCCGTTGGCCAGGCAGAACTCCAGGCCTGCGGTGAGGAGGAGTTCGGCGACGTCGCTGCGGTTGTCCACCGGGGACACCGCCAGGGAGCGGAAGTTGGCGTAGCGGTCGCCGGTCATCGCGTTCTGGTTGATGCTCACCCAGCACCAGCCGACGGGCTCCCCGCCCGGACCGGCGGCGACGATCATGCCCTCCTTCGACTTCTCCATCGCGCGGCCGAGGCGGGACGCCCACCGTGCGGGGTCGTCGATGGCGTCCTCGCCGAAGGAGACACGGGCGATCTCGGCCTCGAACCGTCCGATGGCCGGAAGGTCGCGCTCGTCGGCCCCGCGGGTGACGTACGGCCGCGCCCGCTCGGCGAGAGCGGCACGGTCGTCCTCGGCCGGCGGACGCCAGCCGTGGGCGCGTCCGGCCGGAGCGGGAGCGGCGGGGGCGGGGGTCTCGGCGGGGGCCGGAGGCTGCTGGGCCGGGACCGGAGCCTGCTGGGCCGGGGTGGTCGGTTGTTCGGCCGGGGGTGCCGGGTCCTCCACCGGGACCAGGCGGCCGGGGCGGAAGGGGCCCTTGCCGCAGTTCGGGCAGCCGTCCTCGCGCAGGGCGGCGACCGAGGTCCAGCGGGCGCCGGGCCCGACGCGCAGCCGGGCGTCGCACGCCACGCACGTGTACTCGCGCTGCCGGGTCCGCTTGTCGCCGGTGTAGAGGGGACCGCTGAACTCGCCCTCGTGGGAGGGGGCCGTCGAGGTGGTGGTGAGCAGGTGCTGGAAGAAGCCGACACCGCCGAGGATGCCGCTGCCCTCGTACTCGTTGAAGTTGCGGATGTAGCCGTTGGTGACCAGGCCGAGTCCCATGATCTCCCGCTGTACCTCCAGCATCTCGTCCGGACTCTTGCCACCGAAGGAGAAGAAGACGCTGTGCGCGGGGCCTGGCCGCAGCCCCTCCACGGCACGGGAGAGGAACAGACGGGCGCCCTCGGCGGTGTACGGCGGATCGGTCATGGCCACGTCGTGCTGCTGGTGGAGCTCGGCGGGCAACGGCAGGCGCAGGTCGTGCCGAACGGTCTCCACCCGGGTGCCGAGACCGGCCGACACCTTCTGGATGTAGTCGAGGATCTCCGGGGAGATGTCCACGACGGTCACCCGCTCGACGATCGGCCCCCCGAGCACGTCACCCACCACCGCGACGGCCAGGGACACGAGGTCGTCGTCGCCGATCAGCAGCAGCGAACCGCCCGGCAGCGCGCCCGCCGTGAGGAGCGCGAGCACCCGGCGCACCTTGGTCTCGGCGGTGCAGTGCGACTGGTCGATCGCCATGTCGGCGGCGGGACCCGAGTCCATCAGGGCGCGCAGCCGGCGTACCGCCTCGTCCAGGACGTCGGGGATCACGAGCTCGCGCCCGTCGCAGGTGCCGCAGGTGGCGTCGAGGGAGAGGTCCATGCCGAGCTCGGCGACGAGGTCGAGACCGTCCTCGGTCAGCCGGGACGGACGCTGCGTGGTGACGAACCCCCGGCGGCGCAGTTCGTTACCCAGGGCGGCCACGATCGGGACGGGCAGCCCCGTCGCGCGGCTGAGGTCCTTCGTGGAGGCGGGCGCCAGCCGGCGCAGGGCCCGGAGGACGGACCGCACTCCGGGCGGGCCCTCCTGGAGCCGGACGGCTTCCGCGACTTCCGTGAGCACGGAATCCGCGGTGGTACTCCGAGGGTGCCGACGCGCGTTCGTCACAATACTGCTCCAGGCAAGCTGTTTGATGGATTCCGGGACTTCGAGTATACGGGCAGGTGACCAGGCATCCGGCCCCGCTCGGGGGATAGGAGACGACGGCATGACGATGCGGAACCCGAGCGCGCAAAGTGAATGAGTTCGCGATTCCGTATGGTGTTCCGCTCGGCGATCCGAACGAGGTTCCGCACGACGTTCTGCCGGATGCTTTGCCGACGGGTTTATCAGAAGCATTGTCATGCACCCCGACGGGTGTTCCAGTTACTGCTTCCCCTATGCTTCATCTGTGCTTTATGAAGTGTTTTGCCTGGGTGATTGCGGGGGGTTTTCAGTTCAATATTCCGGAACCCCCCTTCCCTCCTTGACGTGATGCACGCGCGAGCCCTGGAGCGCCCCGGATGCTACGCTGGGGACTAGCGAGCGCCGCCTACCGGCCTCGCAACCTTCCCCTTTGGCCGCGCGGACCAGCGCGCATCTATGTGAAAGGAGACGGGGGCAGCGGTTCCTCACCCCCGGTTCCCCATGAGCAACTCCGCCAACCTCGCCACCGAGGGTATAAACGTCGACGATCTGTGCTCTTATGCCGTCGACGTGTGGGTGAGCGACCACAGCATCCTGACCGACGAGGAGCGCCTCCTCAAGGTGCTGCGCACGGCCGCCGAAAAGGGAAACGCCACGGTACTCGGTGAGGCCTCGCACGTTTTCCCGAACGGCGCCGTCACCGCGATTCTGCTGCTTTCCGCATCACATCTGAGTATTCACACCTGGCCCGAATTCAGCCTGGCCAATGTCGACCTGCTCGCCTATGGCCGGCTGAACGGCGAGCGGATGATGCAGAGCGTGGAGCTCGGTCTTTCGCCGACGCGGATCAACGTGACGCGCATGCTGCGCGCGGTTCACTGACCTGGTTTCCCGGCCTGCTTCGCCGCAGGATTCACAGCCACCCCGACAGCGACTCGACGAAAGCGTCGAACCGGTCCCGGTGGATCGCGTGCGGTGCGTCGGGCACCGTACGCACCTCGAAACCGCGTCGCACCAGCTCCGCCCGCATCTCCGCGCTGACGAGCATGCTGGGGTCCGAGGCCTGGACGAGAGACGGCACTACGGCCTGCTCCGGCGTGTGGTCGATGTATCGGTGGGAGGAGAGCGCGAGGGCCGTGTTCTCGTCCCACCGCTCGAGGGCCTGCTGCTCGGCCGCGGTCCGCTCGTCGAGGCGCTCGCTGCTCCCGTCCCCGTTCCGCGGCGGGCGGGAGAGGGCGGCCAGAGCACGTGAAGAACGCTTGAACAGGGTGAAGAGGGCCGGGTCCAGGGATCCGTGGGCCCCGGCCAGTTGCCAGGCCGGTTCGGAGTAGACGGCGCGGGCCGGCCGCAGTTCCGCCACCGCGAGGGCCAGCGCCAGCGCGCCCAGCGAATGGCCCAGCGCCACCTCCGGGGCGGCCGGCAGCGTCTCCACGAGGTCCTCGGCGAAGAGCCGGGGCTCGTACCGCCCGCGAGCGCTGGCACCGTGCCCGCGCAGGTCCACGGCGAGAACGCGGTAGCCCCGCCCCGTCAGGACCGGGACCAGCTCGTGCCACGTGCGGTGGTCGGACATGATGCCGTGGACGAGGACGGCGACGCGCTCGCCCGTTCCCCACTCCTGTGTGTGCAGTCGCATGCGGCTGCTTCCTCGTGTGGTGTGGTGTGAGCAGGAGTGTAGGGCGCGGACTGATCATCGAACCAGGACGAGGCGCTGTGACAGGACACCCGGTGCAGGTGTGGTGGGCCCGTCTGGGCGACGCCCGCGCGGGCCTCCTGGGCCTCCTCGACCCGGTGGAACGCGCCCGGTACGAGTCGACCGCCGACCCCGCGGGCAAGGGGCGGTTCCTGGTCGGCTGCGCCCTCAGCCGCCTGGTCCTGGGCGAACTGCTCGACCTGCCCCCGGCGGACGTCCCCCTGCGGCGCGTGTGCCCGCGCTGCGGCGGACCCCACGGCAAGGTCCGCCTGGAGGTGCCACCGAACGGCCCCTCGGGCTCCGGGTCGGATTCCCCTCCGGACTCCCGACCGAGCGTCCCTACGGGAGGTTCTCCGGTCTGGGACTTCTCCGTCACCCACAGCGGTGCCCTCGTCGGCGTCGCCGTCTGCCGGGACGGTGAGGTGGGCCTGGACGTCGAGGAGTCCCACGCTGCCGTGGACGTCGATTCCGCTGCCCGCGTGGCCCTGTCCGACTCCGAACGCGCCGCGCTGTACGCCCGCCCGGCGGAGGAACGTCAGCCCGCCTTCCTGCGCACCTGGACGCGCAAGGAGGCCGTCCTGAAAGCGCTTGGCGTGGGACTGACGGTACCGCTGCGCGAGCTGGAGGTCTCCGCGCCCGACCGGCCCCCGGCCGTACTAGCCTGGCCCGGCCGACTCGCCGCACGGCCCCGCACGGCCATGGCGGACCTGGTTGTCGACGGGACACACCCCGCGGCGGTGGCGGTGGCGGTGGCGGGCGCCGGGACCGGGACCGGGACGGGGGCGGGGGCCGGGACCGGGGCGGGTGAGGAGAAGGGCGAGGTGACCGAGGTGCGCGTCCTCCTGCGCGACGGCACGAGCACGCTGGCCGCGTACGACCGCTGATCGCAACTCCTGCGCCCGGCGTACCTGTTCTCACCCACGCCGCACTCCTCACCGACCTGGGCGCGGGAGGGCAGGCGATCCCCCGGCTCCCAGACGTGCTCCGCGATGCGCCGCCGCAGCCGAGGACGTTCCACCACGGTGCTGGACGCGCGGACAGATCATGCGCGCGTGTGCATCGCCGAACCCCCACCAGTCTCAGCCTCCGGCCATCCCCTCGGGCCGCCCCCCTCGGGCCGCCCCCCTCGGGCCGCCCCCCTCGGGCCGCCCCCCTCGGGCCGCCCCCCTCGGGCCGCCCCCCTCGGGCC
>NZ_JBHWUU010000002.1:0-109903 GCF_042737375.1 Streptomyces sp. NPDC060000 | reverse complement strand
ACCCCTCGGGCCGCCCCCCTCGGGCCGCCCCCCTCGGGCCGCCCCCCTCGGGCCGCCCCCCTCGGGCCGCCCCCCTCGGGCCGCCCCCCTCGGGCCACGCCTACGGGGCCACGCCTGCGGGCCCACACCCGAGCCCGCCGTCCTGGTGGCCCGCACAGCAGCTTCCACCGCCTCCACCGTGGCCACCGCCTCCACCGCGGCCACGGCGTCCGTCGTCACGCAGATCGTTCCGCCCCCGGCCGTCACCCCGCCACCGCCCCCACGACCTCCCCCCCCCCGAACGGAAGAAGCCCAGCTCAGAAGGCGTCTGAGGTGGGCTTCAGCGGAGCCGTCCGCGGGACTCGCGGCAGGCCCGTCAGAGTCAGGTGGGCACTACCTCGCCCCCAGGGTCTGGCCGCCCGAGGCCGGTTTGACCTGGACCCAGCCGGCGGTGCTGGGCACGCCCTCCTCGTTCAGAAGGAAGAGCATGTAGTAGCCGGGAGGGGCGGCATTGGCCGACGGCGGTGCCTGGAGTTCGAGGAAGTTGCCGCTGCGGCTCTTGATCCGCAGGTCGAGGTGGCGCTGGCTGGTGTTGACCGAGTGGGTCGCGGTGGTCGGCGCCAGCAGGACGGCACGGGTGACGTCGGAGGCGGTGTTGCTGCTCACCGTGATCTTGTCGTTGTACCCGACGGACGGGTTGAACACGGTGCCGAGGTGGGGGCGGCTGCCCTGCTGGAGGTAGGCCGGCTCGTAGATCTCGATGCTGCCGTTCATGCCGTCGGTGATGTCGGGGTCGTTGGCGAGCTGCTGGAGCTCGTCACCTGTGACCATCACCCGGCCGTCCGGGAGCACCACGGCGTTGGAGTGGTAGCCGCGCGGCAGCCGCTGGGCCGGGCCGAGCCTCCAGTTGCCGTTCTCGTCACGCAGTTCGATCTGGCGGTACTTCAGGTCCGCGTTGGGGTTGTACGGGCCGTTGCCGTAGTCACGGATGTCGAAGGCGCCGTTGACGGTCATCAGGGTCGCGTCCGGCATGAGCAGGGTGTCGTCCTGGGTGCGGCCGAAGGCTCTCGCCTTCTCCTTGCTCCACTGGCCGCCGACCAGCTGATACGTGTTCGGGTCGTCCCGGTCTCCGCCGAGTACCAGCACCGAGTCCGGGCCCTTGAAGCCGGCCGGGAGCGGCACGGCCGAACCATAGTTGCGCGGCATGTTGTCCGGTCGGGGTGCCAGGTCCGTCCGGGTCTCGGCGGCGGGGTCGAACTTCCACTGCTGCTCGGGGTTCCGGCCCAGGCCGTAGATCTTGCCGTCCCGCAGCGAGAAGAGGTGCGGGTAGTCCCGCTTGAACGGGGCGTCGGCCTTGAACCGTTCCACCGCCCAGCCCTCCGGCTTGTCCGTCTTGGCCGTGGGCACGGGCTTGTTCAGGGCGGGGAAGCGCTCGACGATCGAGGTGGGGGTGCCCCAGCCGAGCTCCGACTGGCCGGACATGATCAGCTGCCGCCCGTCCGCGCCGGTCACCACCGATGGGTACCACCGGCCGACCGCCATGTCCTGGTTCTGGTACCACTTCTCCTCCCACGGGTCGAAGACGAGGGAGAGCTTCGCGCCGGTACCGCCGTTGCCGCCGAGGTTGCCGCCGAAGACACCGAGCATCCCGTTGGGCAGGAAGGAGTGGCCGGCACAGAAGAACGGCGCGGGGCGGGGTTGGTTGAGCCCGTCCGGCATGTTGATCACGGGCGGCGTGACCTTGGTGAACGAGCCCGGGCCGGTGCCCTTGGCCGGATCCCACAGGTACGCGCGGCCCGCGTTCTCCTTGCCGATGGTGTCGGTCGGAGCCGGCTCCTTCTGGGGGTTGCTCTCGATGCGCTCGAAGGAGAACAGCAGCACCTTGCCGGTGGGCAGCATGGCGATGTGCGCGGCGAAGTCCGGGGACTGGAAGTACTCCCGGAACCTACCGGCGTCCAGCGCGTCGAAGTCCGCGTTGACCTTGGCCTGGGAGGCCGCAAGTGCCTTGAGCCGCTCGGTGCGGGTGGACTGCGGGTACTCGCCGACGGCCTTGACGGCCCTCCTGGTCATGGCGTGTTCCTCGGCGTGCTCCTTGCCGATGACCGTCGCCTCGTCCGGGTCTGCCTGCGCCCGGTCGGCCGAGGGGGCGTCACCGCCGTGCCCGTGGGCGGCGGCCAGGCCGGACGACAGCATGGTGAGTGTCAGCGCGGAGACGGCACACGCGGAGATCGCCGCGTACAGCATCCGTCTGGACGACGGTCCGGGCAGGTTCCTGGGGGACATGGGACTCCTTGCGAGAGAGCGGGCAGGGCGCGCAGCGGTGGTGTCGCGGCCGCGCCGTGTCACCGGTCAGGCCGCGCCGTGTCACCGGCCCGATGGCGAGCACATGACGAGAGCACATGACGTAGGCGCACGGCACAGGCGCACGACGCAGGCGCACGACTACTCAAAGTGTTCGCCTGTCGGGCGGCCACTGTCGCGCGATGCCGGGCAGGCGGGTGACCTCTCGACGGCCAACCGGGTCAGAACCCTTGCGGGACAGGGGTTCTGCGCTACGGCGCAGGATCGCGACGCGACCGACCCGGAGATGCCCCCACTCCCACGTTGATCACGTAGCGTAGTTTCATGATTACTATGATGATTCGGTGGCATATGCGAACGTCAAGGAGAAACCATGGTGGAAGACCTCAAACTGCGCCAGAGCGACGACATTCAGGGTGATGTGATCGCGGGCTTCAAGAAGGACCGCATGACGCTGCTCTTCCTCAAGTTCGAGGACCCCGCGCGGGCACGCACCTGGGTGAAGCGGCTCGCCTCCCAGATCTCCACCACCAGACAGGTGGCCACCTTCAACGCGGCGTTCCGCAAGGCCAGACAGGCCACCGGTGGCGACGACCCGCAGACGTTGAAGGCCACCTGGACGAACGTCAGTTTCACCTACGAGGGCCTGAAGGTCCTCAACGGCGGTAAGGACCCACTGCCCTCGGTACCGAAGGGCGGCACTCTGGAGGCGTTCAAGGAGGGGTCCCACAAGCGCTCACTGGGCGACACCGGCGACAGCTCACCCGAGAACTGGCTGTTCGGGGACGGTAAGGGCCAGACCGTGCACGCCGTGATCACCGTCGCCTCCGACACCGCCGAGGGGCTCCAGGACGCGTTGACCGCCCAGCGCGAGGCAGCCGCGCAGGCCAAGATCGTGATCGTCTTCCAGCAGAACGGCGCCACGCTGCCGGGTACCCGCCGCGGAAAGGAACACTTCGGCTTCAAGGACGGGGTCAGCGAGCCGGGAATCATGGGCTTCGACGAGACCGACCCGAAGCGGCCGGAGTACGTCAAGGATCACCCGGGCACCCGGGTGATCCCGCCCGGCGAGTTCGTCATCGGGCACGACCGGGTCGGCGGGATTCCGTACGACGAGATGCCCGAGTGGGCCAACAACGGCAGCTTCCAGGTGGTGCGCCGGCTCGGTCAGGACGTCCCGGGCTGGTGGGCCCAGGTCACCGCGCAACTGAAGGTCCTGAGGAAGGCCAAAGTGGTGCCGGACGAGGCGACCACCGAATGGCTGGCCGCCCGCCTGGTCGGCCGCTGGCGCTCGGGCACGCCCGTCGCCAAGTGCCCGCACGCCGACATGCCGGACAACGCCCTCGCGAGCCAGGACAACGACTTCGGCTACCGCAACGACCCGGAGGGGTTCACCACCCCGCTCTTCTCCCACCTGCGCAAGACCAACCCCCGGGACGGCCTGCAGGAGAAGCCCGGCACGGACCCGTTCCCCGAGAACCCGGTCATGGACCGACGCCGGATCATCCGCCGCGGCGCCCCCTACGGCGCGCCCTTCGACCCGGCCTCGGACGGCCCCGGCGGCCCCGACCACCCGCGCGGACTGCTCTTCGTTTGTTACCAGTCCGACCTCGTCGAGCAGTTCGAGTTCATCCAGAAGATGTGGATCGACAACGTCGACTTCCCGCCGAACCGCCCTGCGAGTCCCGGCCCCGACCCGATGGTCGGCCCCACGGGCAAGGTCGCCTTCGAGAGCCCCGACGCGACGACCGAGCTGAGCTTCCATCAGTTCGTCACCACCGAGGGCTCGGTCTACGCCTTCGTCCCCTCCCTCACCACACTGAGGCTGCTGGGTGACGGCCGCCTCACCGACAAGCTTCCCGACACGGTCCGGCCGACCGACGCCTTCCTGCCCATCCCCGATCGCCAACGGGACCAAGGCAGGAGCTGGTACTGGGCCTACGGGACCGGCGGCGACGGACCGCTCTGCCGCACCATCTCCATCGCCGACGGCGACGAGCACAAGGACGTCGTCGAGCGCCCCGATCGGCCCCTGTCCACCTGGCCGTGCTACGACGGCGTGTCGAAGGTGGACGCGATCCTGCCGGTGCCGGACGAGCAGCGCGTCAACGGCCGGAGCCGGTACTGGCTGTTCCACACCGTGGAAGGCCGCCAGGTCTACCGGCTGATTTCGGTCGCGGACGGAGCGGAGTGCGGGCTCGCCCCCGAGGCGGCAGCCGCCGTCGACCGGCCCGACCGGCCGATCTCGGCCTGGGCCTCGTTCAACGGAATCGCGCAGGTGGACGCCTTCCTGCCGGTGCCCGACATGCAGCGCCAGAATGGGAAGAGCCACTACTGGCTCTTCCACTCCTCCCTGGGGCAGCAGGTCTACCGGCTGATCTCGATCGCCGACGGCTCCGCACACGACGACGTCATCGAACGCGGCGACCGTTCGCTCAGCCTGTGGCAGTCACTGGCCGGCATCTCCCGCGTGGACGAGTTCCTCGCCGTGCCGGACATGCACCGCATCAATGGGCTGAGCCTGTTCTGGGTGTTCCACCAGCAGAAATACCGGATCATCTCCATCGCAGACGGCCGCGGGCACAACGACCAGGTCGCGGTCGAGGACCGCCCGATCACCATGCTGACCGCCTGAGGCACGCCCCGCCGTCGCACCCACTGAACAAGAAGACCCAGCTCAGACAGTGCCTGAGCAGGGATTCAGTGGAGCCGCCTTCGGGATTCGAAGCCGAGACCTACGCATGACGAGGGCCCGCATGATCGTGACGGCGGGAGCCAACGCCTCACGTGAGCACCGCTGGCGGCTACCCGAGGGGGACCTGCTCCCGGCCGAACAAGCGTGGGTCCGACCTCATGGACCCACGCGCGGCCGCCCAGGTGCTGGACGAAGAGCGGTCGCCAGGTATTCGTCAGCTCGAACCGAAATCTCCTATGCCGGGGGCGGTATCCACAATCGTGGACAGTCGAGGCGCTTGCTCTCGCGGCGATGTGCGTCCGGACGTCGAAGAACCCCTCACGAGTTACCGCAGGGGAGAGGATATGGGCGCCCCCGGCAGGACTCGAACCTGCGGCCAAGCGCTTAGAAGGCGCTGGTCCTATTGGTGCTGACCTGGCTCTGACCTGCGCTCAATCCTCCTTCACGCTCCTGGTCGCGCTGCCTTCGACACACATTCGACAGGTGGCGGTCAAACCCCAGAGAGACGCCGGATCGGGGCCTCAAGATCAAAGAATGCCGCGTATAAGAGGCTGACTTCCCTCTCTGCAGCGGGCACCGTGGCAGTTGTGAGGCTAGTTGTCAGTACCACGGTTGGTACTGACTCTCGGGCTGTCATGGACCACGCTGGTGCTCATGCCGTTAGTGAGACCGAACGCGCAAATGCGTCCACTTGGGCACTGACACCGACTCTCGTGCGGGAAATCCTGTCGGAGTCAAGGAGGGGCGGAGGTGCGATGGATAGTCACTGGGACCGCAACGGCGCAGGACCGTCACCGATTGATCGGGATCTCGTAGACGATCTCGCAGTGGGCGGCAGGCACCACGATGTCCGCCGTCTCCACGGGCCGCCCCTGGTCGCTGTAGTACGTCCGGCGGATGTGCGTGACGAGCGCGGATTTCTGGATGCCCAGGAGTGACGCCTCCTCGGCGGTCGCCTGCCGCGGTTCCGGTTGCTCCACGGCGTGGCTGACGGTGATGCCGATCGCGGCCATGCGGTTCACGACGCCCGCCCCGGCGTGTGGCCCTCCCTCGGGGAGGACGACGAGAGTGCCGGCCGTGAGGTCGTACGGCTCCCAACTCGTCGACAGCTGCACGGGCCTGCCGTCCGCCAGGAACTCGTACGTCGTGCGGACGCACAGCTCGCCCTCGGCGATGCCCAGCCGTGCCGCGATCTCCGTCGGCGCCGGCACCTTGGCGTCGGTCCGGCTCTCCCAGTCCCCTTGCCTGCCGACGGCCTTCATGTCCGCACGGAAGGGCGACCCGTTGGGCTCGCGCGCAGAGGAACGCACCACCCGCACCCGTTGCCGCGGCTCGGCGACGTACGTGCCGGAACCGGCGCGGCCCTCCAGCACGCCCTGGGAGATCAGCAACTCCTGAGCCCGGCGGACCACGTTCTCGCCCACACCGCACTCTTCGCCGATCTGGGCACGGGAGGGCAGGCGGTCTCCCGGCTCCCACACGTGCTCCGCGATCCGCCGCCGGAGTTCGTCGGCGATGCGGAGATAGGGCGGCTGCTCAGACATATGGAAAATCTAGTCCACTAGCTCTAATTTAGTTAACTAGCTTTACTCAAAGTGATCGCTGGTGACGGAGGCTGCCCTGTGCCCGCTTCGGGAGTTAGCGCGGCGGCCCTCGTCGCCCGGCTGTCCGCCCTCGGGCTGCTCACACGAGTGGAGGAACACCCCCGGCACACGTCGGTGGAAGCGGAGGTGCCGGAAGCGCTCTCCGCCGAGTCATGGCGGGAGGTCCTGAACGTGGTGGCGGAGGCCGATCGATTCGGGCTCCTGGCCACCAACATGAACGGCCGCACCCTCTGGGCGGTCGTACGTAAAGCGGTCCCCGCGACGGGCGATGTCGGGGGACCGAGCCATCAGCGATAGGAGCTGATCAGCGTGCTCAACCGTATCCGCCGTGCCGTCTCGCTCACCAGAGAGCGGCACTTCCCCAGGGGCAGGCACCGTCGCCCCTTAACGACCTCCCGGCCGTCGGCGTCTCCCGTCGCCTCCTTGCCTTCGAACAGGACGACGGCCGCCCGCTGGCGCGCCTCCGACGACGTGGACCACCGGCAAACGCTCAGGGGTGAGGACATCGCACTCGTCCGTCCGTACGTGCTCGCCTGGGAGAAGCGCGTGAGAACGCGCGAAGTGGTCGTCGCTCCCTATCTGCCGGCCGACGCGTGGTCGGCCCTGGTGGGGGTCCACTGATGCGCCCCCGTCGACAGCCCCGCGTCACGGACGCCTCGGCCGTCCCCTACCGATCCACCGCATGCCGGATCGGCACCCACCCCGCCTGCGCAGAGTCCTCCCCGGCCTCGGCGCCGATCGACCTCCCGGTGATCTATGAGGCGTGCGACTGCCCGTGCCATTCAATGTCCGGCCAGACGACGCCTTCGGAGGTGCAGCGGTGAGGGAGTGGGCACCCGGCGGCACGCTGGCGTCCAACGTCGAAGTGACTGCGGCCACCGTGCAGCGCGGCGACATCATTCAACTCGGAGGCCGGGCCTGCCGGGTACAGGATCTCTTCCAGCTCTCCCAGGGCGCGAAGCAAATCCTTTTCGACTCGGGCGAGTTGCTGACCATACACACGCGAACCCGGCTCGTTGCGGTGCGGATGATGAGGCGACGGTGACCCGGTCCGTGCCTCCTCGCCACCACCACATCTCCGACGATCTCCGGCACCAGATCACGACCGGCCACCTCAAGCCCGGCGAACGACTCCCGTCCGAAACCGGCTTGGCGGGTCAGTACAAGGTCAGCACAGCGACGCTGCGGAGTGCTCTCTCGGTGCTCCAGGGCGAAGGCCTCGTCGAGAAGATCCACGGCAAGGGCAACTTCGTCCGCCGCCCTCTCCGCCGGATCATGTACGTCGGCGGCTGGGGGACGCTGGACCCGTGGACCGCCGCTGAAGCGGCCCTACGCGTCACGGTTCGCACTGCCACGGTTCAGGCTGACGGACACCTGACGACCCTGCTGAGGGTGCCGACGGGCAGTCCACTCGCGGAGTTCTTCTGCGTCAGCCACGAGGGGGAGTCACCGCACGGACTGGCCCGTATCTACATCCCGCGCGACCTGGCGCCGGCCGGAGTGCTCGACGACGCATCCCCGTGCCTGGAGGCAGCCAAGAGATTCGGCGTACTCGGCCCTCCGCCGGCTGCAGTCCGGGAAACGGTATGCGCCCGCCCGCCGACGCCGGACGAGTCATCGACCCTGCGAACCAACTCCGTCACGCCAGTTCTGGCGATCACGCGCGTCGCGACCGACCCCACCGGCCGAGTGGTCGAGGCGGCCCTTCTGGTCTTCCCAGGGGATCGAGCCGACGCAGTCTTCACCACCCACCACACGCCCGACGAGAGGTAGACGCCAGGATGACAGCACGGAACGAACTACGCCTGCTCCCGTGGTCGGGCCCGGAGGGCAAGCCCTGCTACCTGAGCACGGGTGACAAGAGCGGCTACATGTCCCGCCTGGCGGACAACATCGAAGCGGAGCAACTCGACACGGCGGCCGAACTGCTGAAGCAGGCCGCGGAAACCCTCGGCGACGAGCCGGCGGATCCGGAGGACTTGCAACTCCTGGCGAAGGAACTGACCGGAGCCCTGCGAGACGTGCTCCGCGTAGCCACCAGCCGCGGTCACCTCTTGGCGGTGAGCGAACCTCACCGCATCTGAGAAGAACGGTCGGCAAGGCGGGTACCGGGGCAGCCTCTCGTTCAACCCGTGCTGGGAGAGGGACTTGGACAAGAATCCGGGTTCCTCTCCCTCTTGCGTCACTTCGGTTAAGCCTGACGGAAAGGCACGCTCGGCTCGGGGTGTGCTCCCTCGGTCCGGGCTGACGGGCTTGTGGAGCTGCTCTGTTGATCCTTGGTTCTCGCCGCTGTTTGTTTCCGGACGCTCTCACGGTCTCGTCATCGGGGCACTACAGTCTTTCGTTGTGCTGTACATCACATGACGTCGGCGCGGGGTGGGTGGCCTGGGTGGGGCAGCCAAGTGCCCGAGTTGCGAGATCTGGGGGGCTACATGCATGAGATGGCCAAGGGCTCGAACGTAGCGCTGACGGCGCTGAGTGAGAACGCCGGTTCGGTGATCGTGAGTTTGAGCTGGGTCAGCCCGACCGGTGAAGGCGATGCTGACGTGTCCGTCCTGCTGCTGGACGCGAACGGCAAGGTGCGCAGTGACAGTGACTTTTACTTCTACAACAACCCGGTTGCCGCTGACGGGAGTGTGCAACTGCTGGGGAAGACCCCGACGGAGAGCGGCGACGAGGACCGGATCAGCTTCGACTTGACTGCGGTCCCGTCCGGGGTTGACCGGATCGTCGTAGCGGCGAGCCGCTACGAGGGAGCCGGCTTCGGGGAACTGGAAGATCTGAAGGTGACGTTGGCTGACGGGGGCGGCGAGAGCTTCCTCAAGTTCGCCATCGATGACGCCGGCACGGTGGGCGCGATCATCTTCGGCGAGTTGTACCGGCGTGGGGACGAGTGGAAGTTTCGTGCTGTCGGACAGGGCTACGACACAGGTCTGGCCGGTCTGGCGATGGACTTCGGTGTCGACATCGATGACGACGCGGACGCAGAGGAAGCGCTAAACGGTACAGAGAGCAGCGAGCAGGCTGATACGGCTGTTCCGGCTCCGGCCGTTGAGCAGGGACCGCAAGTTACGCCTGGCTTGGTTCCGGCTCCCCGTCCGCCCAGCGATGAGGCGGGGCCGAAGAAGGCGGTACGGCCTCGTACCGCGAAAAAGAAGGTCACTGTGCCCAGGGTGGCCAGGAAGTCTCTTGCGGACAATGAGTCCTGGAAGCAGGCCAGGCTCTTTCCGGTCTCGGTACTCAAGAGCGACCGGGACCGGGAAATGCGCGCTACGTCGGTACTGCTGTCGGTGATGGCGCAAGTGCCGGAGTTCGGCCGGAGACTCACGGCGGCGTTCGGAGCTCCGTCGGGCCGTATGGAGACGTTCACCGAGGTCTCCCTGCCGCACGGCGATACACCGCGACGCCCCGACGGCGTGATCCGTGTCGAGCGGGCCGGCAAACTGTGGACCGCGCTGATGGAGACCAAGACCAACGGCAACGACCTCAAGCCCGAGCAGGTGCAGGCATACGTGGACATCGCCGCCCGCCGTGGATACGAAGCCGTGGTCACACTGTCGAACGACGTCGCGCTGGAAGGCAGCCCGCTCGTCGACGTCAAGATCGACGGACGGCGCAAGCACAAGGTGGCTCTCTGGCACCTGTCCTGGGCCGAAGTCACCCACCAGGCGCAGATGCTGATCCGGCACGAGGGCGTCGGAGACAAGGCGCATGCCTGGCTGCTTCAGGAACTGCTGTACTACCTGCGACATGAGAACTCCGGCTGCCACGGCTTCCAGAACATGGGGGCGGCATGGGTCCCCGTACGCAATGGAATCGACAACGAAACCCTGTGCCAGGGCGACCCGCGCGCCCTGGACGTGGTCGAGAGCTGGGAACGGCTCGTCCGTCAGATCTGCCTCAGCCTCGGTGGCGAACTCGGACAGAAGGTACTGCCCGTCCAGCGCGCCAAGCGCGGAGCCGATCCGAAAGCGCGCCGCAGTCGCCTGGCCGATCAGCTCTGCCTCGACGGCAGACTTCAGGCAGAGCTCCGGATCGAGGGCGCACCCGGAGTTCTTGCGATCAGCGCCGACCTGCGTACCGGCAAGCTTCGCACCTCCATCGAGATCCCCGCACCGGAGCAGGGCTACCCGTTGACCTGGGCCAAACGCCTCATTCGCCACCTGGCCGAGGCCCCAGCAGACCTCCACATCGAAACCCTGGTCGAAGGAGAGACCGGTGGGCCACGGGGCACGCTGGAGCGGCTCCGCCCGGAGCCGGCGGACATGCTCCCGAAGAACAACGACACCCACATCACTGGCTTCCGCCTGTCCCTGTTCAAAAGCATGGGAAGCAGTCGAGGGAACGCCGAATCCGGCTTCATCCGCAGCGTCGACGACGCCGTTCACCGCTTCTACACCACCGTCGTAGTCCGCCTGGACCACCCGACGCCCCGGCAAGCAAGAGCGAAGGAACGCGCCGGAACGGGGTGACGTCCGGCCGTGGACAGTTGCACGTGGCCGCGGTTCACGTGCAACTGTCCACGGCCGGGCGCCACGAGGCCGGGTAGCCGTAAGGGGACGAGCGCCCTGAACCTGGGAAGTTCAGGTGTTCTGCAAGCGGTGACTGTTCTGACCTGCGACGGAACTTGAACCGCGTCCGAGCGGTTCCAGACTTGTTCCCCGCTGTTCCCCGCGGTTCTCCGCGAGATCGGGCACGCATCTGGCAAGTCCGGCCGGTGCCTCGCCAACTGGCCTACTGCGCGAGTCCCACTCGTACGCCCCTACGATGCGGGTCATGGGGACGTCTGATTGCACACCACTCATACGCGCCTGTTGGCTCTCATGGCTCGCGGTCGCGACCGTCGATCAAGCGGAGTTGGTGAGGACCCTTGGCTTGGTGGATGCACGGGAGACCACCTGGGCCGATGGCGTGGAACTCATCGACGAGGTGGCACATGAGGAGGAGCCGTCCTCCACAGTGGTCCTTACCCCGCCCATGCAGGGGTGGACCCTGGTCGTCGGACCGTACTTCGGCCTTCCCTATCCGCAGCAGACAGTGCACGTCACTGACCTGTGTCGAGAGTTGAGCGCACAGTTCGGCAGAGCCCAACTCTTTTTCCACAGTGAGCAGAACGACGGGGAGGCGTGGCTGATCGCCGAACGGGGACGGATCCTCAGACGTTGGGTCAGTGAGTACCCGGAGCTCGCCCTGGGCGAGCCGTTCGGAGTCGAGCGACGGCTCCTCGACGCGTACGGCATCACGGGCAAGCCCGAGGATCTCGCTCCTGACAGCGATCTGGCCGGCGACTGGGCGGCGACCTGGGGAGATTGCTGGGCTACGACGGTCGCAGAGGAAAACAGCGTCGACCCCACCAAAGCTGCCGTCGATACGGGCTCGATCAGCGGCATGCTGGTGGCAGCTGCTCCACCCTTCGAGTAAGCGCACCGCTTGCCCACGGAACGACCACCGTCTCGCACACGGCTCCGGAGGCCGCTTGGGTCCTGGGCAACGTGGCAGGTCACGGCCCTGCGCGTGCCAGATCTGACGAGACGAGTCCACAGATAGGCCACGGCTGGCCGAGTACCGCTTTAAGGGTGGATCCGAGCCCGATCAGCGGATGACGAGGTCTGTATCCGGGGCTTCTAAACCTTCATTGGAGCTCGTAACACGATCATGAGCGTGCCTTCTTGAGGCGTCGCCAGCAGATCACTCCTCCAGCAGTGCAGAATCAGCCGTGCTTAGCCGTTCAGGAACCGGCACGACCCGATCGCTGCGAGACTCTGCCCGACAATGCAGTCGCACTGAACGGGGACGTGTAGCTGTGGCAAAAGCGAAGAGCCGCAAGGGGTACTACCGGGCAGGACATCATGTGAAGCCGTCGTCGGCAACCAGCCGGTGGAAGAAGCCGTCCACGGGTCTCGTCCTGGCGGGCGCGCTTCTGGCCATCGCCGGATGGAACACCCTGTTCACAGACGGGGCCGACGACTCCGACAAGCCGCCCCACCCCCAGACCTCCAGCGCCTCGGCTTCTGCCGTACCTGGTCAGTGATCCCGCTCCCGGCGGAAGACCGAGAAGGGCCGCTGCCAAGTCTGTCCCTTCTCAGTGCCGGCCCTGCGGGGAACTTCCGGGGTCGTCGCGTCTGCTGACGCCTCCTGCGCGCGCAGCTCCTGCCAGACGGCCTGCCACTGCGTGACCTGATCGTCGGAGACACCACAGGCCGAGAGGTAGGCGGCCGCTGTGCCCCAGGTGGTAGGAAGAGCGCCGCGGTTGAGTAGACGGCTGACGGTGCCTGCCGATATGCGTCCGGCCGAACGCTGGCTGACTGCCTGGTGGGTCAGACCGCTGATCACGCGTACGTCCGCGAGGGCGGTGAAGAACCCCGTGACGGTGCGGACCGTATGCGGATCCGGCCACGCACGCTCACCGGCGTCCACGCCGGGCCTAGCAGGGGCGGACGTGGTGGGGAGATCCGTGTGATTGCGTCCGAGTGCCACCTCGGCACCACTGTTGCGGTCCCGGGCCTGCGGAACGGGATGCCCCCTCGCTTCCAGCCTCAGACGCAGGTGCCGATAGAGAACCCCCAGATCGAGCAGTGCGGGAGCGCCGGGTATGCCACGGCGCAGCGTGTCGAGCAGTGCGCCGGTGAAGGCTGTGTAGGTCTCTCCCACCGGCGCCAGAGCGGTGCGGGTCTCGGCGGCGGCCGCCAGGAGAAAGCTGCCCTCCACGGCCGCCTGGTCGGCGAGGGCGGGCTCGGCGCTCATCCTCCCCAGGGCCCGGCCGCTGTAGCAGCAGTCCAGAATCACGACATGACGCTCGGCCCGGGAGTCCAGCAGAAGGACCTGGCGCAGCCAGTCATAGGGCAGGCCGGTCTCGACGCGGCCGAACTCGGTGTGTGGTAGGGCCAGACTGAGCTCATCCTGCGCGTCGACAAGACCGTGCCCGGCGAAGTAGACGATCAGGGTGTCGGTGGCCTCGGCGGCCGCCTGCCTCACCGCGCCCACCACGGTGTGCGCGGCATCCGGATTCTCCACGACGCTCACATGCCGCTCCGGCAGCTGCAACGACAGCGGGCCGCACAAGAGGCTGGCGAGGGCCTGCAGATTGTTCGAGACCGCAGGCAGCTGCTCAAGATGCTGGTAACGGCTCGTGCCCACGAGCACCGCCCGTGTCGCCCCCGGGTCGGGCAGCACGCTCACCTGTTGCCGCCCTCATCGCCGCCGACGGCGGCAAGCGCCCGCGTCGCCCGCTCTATCTCCTCCTGCGAGCAGTCCGTGAGGACGATGACCGTGTCCCCTCGGCGGATCTCCACCCGCGGTCGCTGCGGTCGGCTCTGCCGCCACGCCGCCACCGCCAGCACGAACGATGCCGCACTCCACCCGTTCCCCGTCACCAGCCCCAGCACATCAAGCCCCGTGCCCATCTCCCCAGGCCCTGGCACACTGCCCCCCACCTCCATCACGGCCGACCGACGCACCACAGGATCCGCACGCAACCAGCCCTGCAGCGAACGCAGTTCCATCCCAGCCGACTCGACCCGCACCTCTAACCGCACCTTCGTCCTCCCTACATCCGCGCCGCCCAACGCGACGACGATGCAGACCTATCCCCCGCAGACACTGAAAAATCCAAACCATCCCAGCCGACCCCCAGCAACAGGCCGATCAACCACCAACACAAGATCCCTGATCACTCCAGCCCCAGGAGGCGCTGGCGCATCTTGCTGTGCTCCCGACAGGATTCGATCTTGCATATCCGCTTTAGGAGTTCGATCGAGCGGCTCTCCTGGGGCCCTCGCAGTCCTACCGGCATAGCGTGTGTGATCGCTCAAGGCCGCCTGCATACACGGTCGTTAATGTCAGCCGGTGATGTCAGGTTGTAGGGTCCGATGAAGCGCATTGAGGCCGAGCTGTTCACAGATGGCGGCAACGACGCCGTGGTTCGCATGCCCGGCAGACAGTTCCCCGGAGTCCTGGTGCAGGGCGACTCCCTTAACATCCTCCGCAGCGCCGTGGCCGAGGTGGTGGAGGCGTGCGAGCGAGGCGACCTGGAGGAAGCTCGGGACTCCGCCGGCCTTCTTCTGGCGGACCTGGATGCTCTGTTGATGCGGTACGAGGCTGCGTGCGTTGGGCGAGCACTAGATTCCGCGGCCGTACTGAGCTGGCAGGCCATCAGCTCGGGAAGGTAAGGGCATCTAGGGTTTGCTCTGGGCCTGACCTGCGGTGGAGGGGCGCAGACGCCTGGTGGACGGTCGACTGGTTCCCCGTGGTTCCCCGCACGATCTGGCACGTGTCTGGCACGAGTCATTCGTCGTCGCACCTCTCCAAGACCAGGCCTATGGAACCTTCTTCGAGTCCATTGTTTTCCTCCAGGTGGAGATGAGCGCCATCAGGTGTGCCGTCCTGGGCCAGTGTGAGGAGGTGGCTGGCCAGGGTCTTCAGCCCGGCAGCGTTGGCCGCGTTAACGATCTCTCCGCCCAGGTTGCGGACCTCGATGCGTGCGCCTTCCTCCCACGTGAAGACTCTGGTGGTTCCGTCGGTCACCGCACTTACGTGAGTGGTCATCGACGGCGCAGCGCTGGGTTCAGGGGCCATACCCAAGCATCGCGTACTCGGGGACCATCAGGCGCCGAGGGCGCAGTCTTTCCAACTGTGGTGGTCGGGTTTTGGGTTGGGTGCAGGGGCGTTCACCTGCGTTCATGGGCGGTTGGCAGTGGGAGCGGCGACCGCACTCGGTCTCGTCTGAACGGCCGTGAGCGCCGCTGAATGAGACGGAAACTGAGACGGGCCCCTGCCTGCGTGGCCAGCTGCGTCGGCGACTTGGCTCGCCACTGATTGGTCAGTCGGGCAGCGCACCCGGCTCGTCGACATCGGGGCCGAGGTCAGTGGCGGCGGCCAACGCGTGGGCTGCGGTTGTGAGGTCGTTCTCCCATCCGAGGAGCTCGTCGGGTCCGATCCATTCGCTGTAGTCCGCTGCGGCGGAGAGGAACCGTGTCTCCTCCCGGGTTCGGGCCGCGACTGTCATCGACAGCCGATCGGCTACGTCCTTGGGGCTCAGCTCGCCTTTCGCGAGGCCGAACGCGAGGCTCACCAGTAGACATCGGCCGGCCGTCTCCTCGTCGGGAAGAGGTATGCCGAGTTCGCCCAGGGCCAGCACATACAGTTCGCGGATCTCAACCGGGTCGCTGCGGCGCGGGAGTCCGGCCAGCTCGCGTAGGGCTGGGGAATCAAGTCCGTCGGCAAGCGCATGCGCAGCGAGCATCGGGAGCTCCTCGGGAGGGAGTGTCTCCGCCACGTACTGCCAAGCGCTGTGCTGCAAACGGTCCATGCGTCCATCGTGGAGGGCGGCGAGACGTCCTGGCCAACCGATTGTTGTCGTGGGGCAATGACCTCTTCGTCCCGAAGCAACTTGGGCGGGGGTGCTGCCTTGGGCTGGGGCGGCTCCCACCTGCGCTGATGGTCCGCAGACGCCCGTGATTGTCCGCTGCTGTTCGTCGGCGTTGTCACGCGGTTAGACACTCACCCGGTGCGGTGCTCGTGCAGAGGAACCACCGGTGAGAGTCCTTTGAGTGCTGTCCTGCGAGCTCGCTGCCCCTCTTCATCCGGCCTGGCGAGTGCCGTAGCGCCCTGAATCGCAGGGGAGGGCTGGGCAAGCACGCTGCGGGGCAGACTACTTGGCGGCACACGGAAGGGAGCGATTGCGTAGTTTGATCTGGAGCCACCGGTCTATTTGGGGGACATGTGAGCTTGGCTGTTCAACTCCCAGCTCTGATAGGCGTCGTGATCGGCGGGGTTGTCTCCTTCGCCGGTAGTGCGCTATCTGAGCGATTCCGATGGAAGCGGGATGTACGACGCGAGTGGAGCCAGCGCCGATTCGAGGCGTACCGAGAGCTAATCCATGTAGCACATGTTCAGGTTGGTGCTGCGCGCTCGCTTGCTACCACGAGGAATCTCCTTGAAGGGCCCCCTCCCGTTTCCGCGGAAGACGGGATGAAAGAGATCGCCGAATCTGATAGGCGCCTGGCACTAGCATACGAAACGGTACAAATGATCGGGGATGAGCAAGTCGGTAGGGCTGCACATGCGTTTCGCTCGTCCTTGTGGCAATTGAGCGACTGCGCACGCGGATTGATTGAGGTGGACGCAGCGGAGTGGGAAAAGGCATATAAGAGATACCGGATATCGCGTGACGGATTCCATTCCGCCATTCGCCGCGATCTCGGCATAGCTGGTCAAGGGTATCAGCGCAATACGGCAGGGCTTTCCTCTCGTCCCCCCACCGTTGAGTCCCCGTGAGGACGGGCAGATACTGCTTTCCGAGCTCGCCCCTGTTAAAGCCCCGCTTTAGGAGAGCGGCTGAGGTGCGGGGCGGCTGACCTGAGTCTTGGATACCTGGTGCGGCACCCATGCGGCACCCTGCAATTGGACCGTAAGGCACCCTCAGTGACCGTGGCTGACCTCTGCATCTGGCACGGCAGTGGCACGAAACTCAGCCGACGAAAGTCAGCCACGACGGCCAGTACGCTGGCCGACCAGGCGCGCGTGTGCCTCGCTGCACCCTCACCGGCCTCCGCCACGCTGCCGCTGCCGTCGACCAGAGCAAGCCGCGACGGCACTCCCGTAACAACGATGCCTGAGCCCTCAGCTTGGGAAGCTGAGATAATTTCCGGCTGGTTCGCAGGCTGACCTGGGTGAACGGCCGGATTGCAACTTGCTAGGGCTGGTCTGCATTCACCGTGATTCCCCGCTGTTCCCCGCCCGAACTTGCCCGAACTGATGCGGTTGTGGTGGCTGGTATCCCAGCGCAATGGACCAGGGGCTGCCCGGACGCTTAGCCGATGAGCTGGCGGATCGCCGCCACGGCGTTGAACACCGCCGGCAGGACGAAGATGCCCCCCACGCCGATCCACACGCACCCGGCGGTTCGGTGGCCGCGGCTTGGCGGCGGCGGTTGGATCAGCCGATCGCCTGCTCTCATCGTCTCGTTCGGAGCGACCAGGCTGCGCCCGGTGCGGCGTTGCCTCCGCCCCAGCCATATGAAGACGACTGCTGCCATCGCCGTGAAGGTGGCCAGCTGGAGGTGCTCACTCGGTGAATCGGCGCCAGCAAGCGTCACGGCCATGTACAACACAAGACTTCTCCCCCCAGAGGCTCACAGTGGGTGGATCACCTCATGACGGTTCAACCATGTCAAGCGGGTTGGGGCGCTGGTACGTCGCCCTCCGCACGCTTTCCAACTGTGGCGGTGGGCCCGGGAGCCTCGGACGGGGCCGTTCACCTGCGTTCATGGGTGGCTGATCGTCTGGGCGGCTACCGCCGCTGGTCCGGCCTGAACGGCCGTGAACGGCGCTGAATGAGACGGAAACTGAGACGGATGGGCCGGGCTCGCTAGCATCGTCGCTGTCGAAGGGGGAGCCATGGCACTGGTCCGCAAGGGAGCACGTCGGATCGTTGTCGACGGCACGGTCTACCGCTGGCGGTTGCGGGGCAGGCCGACGTACTTCCAGGGGCTGGTCTGGTCGCCGTGCACGTTCGCGGTCGAGCGTGCGGACACCCCAGGCACGACGCTCGTTGTCGCCACCAACGAGCCGCATCCGAGCAACTGGATCGGCCGCGAGGCTGAGCCCGTACTGCCGTCCGGTGTTGCCGCGGCTGTTCGGCTTGCCCTGCATCAGGGTTGGACTCCGACAGCTCCGGGTTCCGCATTCCACCTCGACCAGTCCGCTGGCTTCACGCCCTCACCATGAACGGACCAAGGGAGAACACGGCTGGGGTTTGCCTGTGCCTCGGCCGACGACAGTCAGCCACGATGGCGGGTGCGCCGACCGACCAGGCGCGCGTGTGCCTCGATGCACCCCCACCGGCTAGCAACGCTACTTTGCTCTTTCAGCGCGGTGTTGTACCACAGACGTATGTGCCGCCTGGATACCAAGCTGAGGCACCATCACCGTTTACGGCGCGGACTCGGAAGCACTTGTAAGTGCCGGGTGTAACGTGCCAATTGTCGGCGGTGTCATTCGCGCTCGTCCGGCGATACGAAATGCCGTCGGTGATCTCGAACCCGGTTTCATTGCTTGAGTTGTCTCGCCACGTTAGAAGGAATGTGTTGTTAGCCGTGGCTGCAACTCGCAGACCAGACGGAGCGGTTGGGGTGCTCCTGGCGCTGGCGATCCCCGTTGGGAGCATGCAGGCGCATAGCACTCCGACTGCTGCCGCCGCGCTGTAGGTGCGGATTTTTCTTGATCCACGCATCTTTTTCACCTCGGAGTGGGGTTTTGGGCGGAGGACTCCGCAGAAGCGGCGGGCGTCTTTTGGCCCCCGCTGGTGAAGGTTCACGCTGTCTGCCGGAACAGTCGCGGCATATCAGCGGACATTTCCATGTAAGCAGGTGGGTGTTGATCGTGCACCTTAAGCTCAGTCGCTTCGTTGGCCGTTAGGCGGCTGGCTGCTGTGAGCGCGGTACGGGCGCCGGCCGGGCTGGAGCGGGGCGGAGACAGGAGCGCAGGCCCGGCCGGGGGCCGGGCCGCGCGCGGGGAGCGGAGCGAGCCGCCTCGATGAAGGAGTGCGGGGCTCTGCACTTCCACGCCGTCGTACGCCTCGACGGCCCCGAAGGACCCGGCACACCGCCGCCCGCCTGGGCCACGGTCGACGTGCTCACCGACGCGCTCCGGGCCGCCGCCGCGCACTCGTACACGTCCGTCTCGGTTCCGGCCGCCGACGATCAGCCGGCCCGGACGTTCCGATGGGGCCGACAGCTCGACGTCCGCCCGGTCAAGGCCTTCGGGGACGGCTCCGACATCACCGAACAGGCTGTCGCCTCCTACGTCGCCAAATACGCCACCAAAGCCGCCGAGAACACCGGCACCCTGGACCGCCGCATCGGCGAACTCTCCGAACTCGACCGCCACGGCGTCCCTGACCACACCCGGCGGCTCATCACCGCGTGCCGCGACCTCGACGCCCTGTACCCGGACCGACGCCTCTGGGCCTGGGCGCACATGCTCGGCTTCCGCGGGCACTTCTCGTCCAAGTCGCGCACCTACTCCACCACCCTCGGCGCCCTCCGTCAGGAACGCGCCGACTTCCGCGCCGCTCAAGAGGCGTCCGCCTTCGGCCTCGACGACCGCGAACCGGACACCGTCCTCGTCCTGACCGACTGGCAGTACGCCGGCCACGGCCACACCCCGGGTGAAGCCGTCCTCGCCGCGACCATCGCGCGCGACCTGCACACCAACCGCGAGACAGCCCGCGAGGCCCTCCGGAGCGAAGGGGACACGGAATGACCACGGCCGTCCGATCCCGCACCATGCTGACCCTCGCGGAGGTCTGCGAGGAACTGGGCGTCTCGCGCTCGACCTTCTACGACTGGCGGGCGAAACGACGTGCGCCGCGTTGCATCAAGCTCCCGAACGGCGACCTCCGGATCCGGCGGAGCGATCTCGACCACTGGCTCGACGACCGTGAGGACGCCGCCTGATGGAGACCACGTACGACGTGAAGGTCTACAAGATCCTCACTTACAACGGTGCTCGGAAGACCACATACGCCGTGCGCTGGGCGGTCGCGGGCAAGCGCTGGCGTGAACCCTTCGGCACCGTCGCACTCGCTGAGGGTTTCCGCTCCGAACTGATCCGGGCCATGGGGAAGGGTGAGGCTTTCGTCATCGCGACCGGGCTGCCGGTGTCGCACCGCTCGAAGTCGGCATCGATGACCTGGTACGCGTTCGCCGTCGGATACGTGGACGCACGCTGGGGGGAACTTGGCGGCAACAGCCGTAAGAACACCGCGAAGACGTTGACGGCGGTCACCATCGCGCTGCTGCGTGCCCAACCGACCCAGTTCGCCCCAGTGGACGTGCGGACCGCGCTGCGGGAATGGGCGTTCAACGCCACCCGCCGTGCTGAGGCCCCGCGAGACGTGGTGACCATCCTCAGGTGGGTGGAGCGCCACTCTCTGCCGGTCTCGGCCTGGGAGGAGGCTGAGAGGGTTGACGCGGTCCTCCGAGCGGTCGACACGCGCCTCGACGGCAAGCAGGCGGCGGCCTGGTCCCGGAAGCGCCACCGCCGGATCCTCAACGTCGTCATGAAGCACGCGATCCGGCGGCGCGTCCTGCGGACCAATCCACTCCCCAAGGGGAAGGAGACGACGGCTGTCACCAAGACCAGCAACGCCGTGGACAAGCGCTCCTTGATGAACGCGGACCAGGCGGCGGCGCTCCTCGGCTGGATCCGGCGCCGGCCACGCGGGGGAACCCGGCTGCACGCGTTCTTCGCCACGCTGTACTACTGCGCTCTGCGACCCGAGGAAGCCGTAGCCATGCGAGTGCAGGACGTGACGCTTCCCGGCCCCGACACCCGGGATCAGTGGTGTGAGCTGTTGATCCACACGGCGACGCCGGAGGTCGGCAAGCAGTGGACCGACACCGGGCAGATCCACGAGGAGCGCGATCTGAAGGGCCGTGCCGAGGGCGAGACGCGCACCGTGCCGGGGCATCCCGCCCTGACGCGCATCCTGCGGCAGCACATCGAGGACGAACAGCTCAAGCCGGGGGATCTGCTGTTCCAGGGGGAGACGGGCGGCATTCTCGCGGGTTCGGTCATCCGCCGGGCGTGGCGCAGCGCGCGTGAAGCCGTCCTGCCCCCGCACGTCTTCGAGTCGCCCACAGGGAAGCGGGTGTACGACAACCGGCACACGCGCCTCACGAAGTGGCTCAACGATGGAATTCCACCCGCCCAGGTGGCCGAGTGGGCCGGGAACAGCGTGCCGGTGCTGCTGGCCACCTACGCGCGGTGTGTCGAAGGGCAGCTGCCTGACTTGAAAAAGCGCCTGGAGGCCGCCGGGGATCTTCCCGAGTCGACCGACGGAGACTGAAGGTCTCTCGCCGAGAATTTCGACACGTATTCGACAGGGCCACCCGCGAAAACCCGGTGACAGCCGGACAGCCCCGGAGCCTCCCCATGATCGTCGGGGGAGTGTCCGGGGCTTCGGCGTGTCGCGTGAAACGTGCTCTGAGCAGCAAAAATGCCCTCCCGGAGGGAGGGCGGAGACTTGCGCCCCCGGCAGGACTCGAACCTGCGGCCAAGCGCTTAGAAGGCGCCTGCTCTATCCACTGAGCTACGGGGGCCGGGTGTGGTGGCCTCGTACGTGCTGCCCTGGTGTGGGCGGATCCGTCACGCTGCCGGGGACAAGGATAGGGCTCCCGGTTCCTTGTCCCGGTTGCTTCACCTCCGTGGCTCAATGTGGAGGTTCAGTGAAGCGGTCCTGATAATCGCAGGCAGGTGCGAATCGTGCATCGCTTTTGGCGTCCGAGGCTACGGGTGTTGTGCACTCGTTATGCCTGCGCTGTGCCTCTGTCCCAGTCGCACCTTCCGTCCCTTGTGTCCTATCGGCGCGCAGACATGCCTATATGCTTCATAAATCCCCTAAAATTGGGCATTCTTCGCATGTGGTGACCTTGGACGTACGGCCTCAGCTGCTCGACGCACTTTCCGCCCTGCGCGACCGTGTCGCCGCTGCACGCTTCCCGCTTCCCCTGGCGGGGGCCCCACGCGCGCGTGCCAATCGCGACGAACTGCTCGCCCAGCTAGACGACTACTTGGTGCCCCGGCTCAGGCAGCCCGAAGCGCCGCTGCTGGTCGTCGTGGGCGGGTCCACCGGCGCGGGCAAGTCGACCCTCGTCAACTCGCTGGTGGGCCAGCGCGTCAGCGAGGCGGGCGTGTTGCGGCCGACTACACGGACCCCGGTGCTCGTATGCCATCCGGAGGACCATCACTGGTTCAGCGGCATGCGGGTGCTGCCGCGCCTCACGCGCGTGTGGGCGCCCCGCCAGGAGTCCGCGGACGACCTGTTGCTGCCCGGGGAGGACGGCGGAAACGTGCTGCGGATCGAGACCGCCGATACCCTCCCGCCGGGCCTCGCCCTGCTCGACGCGCCCGACATCGACTCCCTGGTGGCCGAGAACCGCGTGCTCGCCGCCGAACTGATCTGCGCCGCCGACATCTGGGTGATGGTCACGACCGCCGCCCGTTACGCCGACGCCGTGCCCTGGCACCTGCTCCGCACCGCCAAGGAGTACGACGCCATGCTCGTGACCGTCCTCGACCGCGTGCCCCACCAGGTCGTCGGCGAGGTGTCCCGGCAGTACGGCGCGCTGCTCACCAAGGCCGGGCTGGGCGACGTACCGCGCTTCACGGTGCCCGAACTGCCCGAGTCCGCCTGGGGCGGCGGGCTCCTTCCGGCGACCGCCGTGGCGCCGCTGCGGTCCTGGCTCGTCCACCATGTCCAGGATGCCCATTTTCGCCGTCACGCGCTGGCCCGCACGGCCCAGGGCGTTCTGGCCTCTCTCAAGGCCCGGATGCCCGAACTGGCAGGTGCCGCAGCCTCGCAGTACGCGGCGGCGCTGCGCCTCACCTCGGCCGTCGACGGGGCGTACGACACCGAGTACACGCGCGTGCGGGGCCGTTTGCAGAGCGGGGCCGTGCTCGCCGGGGACGCGCTCAAGCGCTGGCGGGCCTTCCCGCTGGACTGCACCGCCGGTGAACTCCTCGACGCCCTGATGGAGAGCCTCGGCGCGCTCCTGCTGTGCGCCGTCACCGCCGCCGACGAGCGCGTCGACGAGGCCTGGCGGCGTGAACCGGCGGCGGACGCACCCGAGCTGACGGGCCAGGACGCGTCGCCGGACAGCGCCGAGCACCGGATCGGCCTGGCCGTACGACGGTGGCGGCGCGAGGTCGAGGAGTACGCCGAGGACGAGGTGCGCGGCCTCGAACGCGGTGTCGCGCCCGATCCGGAGTCGGTCGCCGCCCTCGTCGCCACCGCCCTGCTGGGCGGCCGCAGGGCGCGTTCGGCCGGCGAGGGGCTCGCCGAACGGATCGGTGCGCACGGGGCGCTGCGACTGCGCGACCGTGCCGGACGGCTGCTCACCGAGTACCTCGACCGCGTGATGCAGGCCGAACGCGAGCGCCGCCTCGCCCCCCTCGACGCACTCGAAGTCCACCCCGAACCCCAGGCCGAACTCATCGCCGCGCTGTCCGTACTTCAGAAGGAGAGGTGACCGGTGACCGCCGTCACTGACCAGGACCACACGGACAACGACTACACGGACAACGACTACACGGACAACGACCACATCGACAAGGACGAGTCCGACAACGGCCGCAGGGGCCAGGACTACGCGGACAGGGACCACGCGGACAGGGACCACGCGGGCGACGGCCACACGGGTGACGCTCGCGTGGACAACGGCCACGCGGGCAGCGATCAGTACGGCACCAGGGACACGGAGCAGGCGGACAGCGGCAGCCAGGGAAGGGCGGAGATCCCGGAAGTCGGGAAGTGGACGCAGAACCGTGCGCACGCGAATGACGGCGGTGCGGCGACGGAGCCCGCGCGGGAACCCGAGGCACAAGAGGCTGCCTTCCACGCGCGCGTACCCGACGGCGACGGGGCCGACTCCTCCCGTACGGACTCCGTCGGGGTCTGGGACGACGGTCTCATCGCCCGCCGCGTGAACGAGGCCTCCGCCGCCGAGCAGGCCGCCGTCATGGATACCCGCGGCGGTGGCGGTGGCGGTGGCGGAAGCGGTGGTGGAGGCGGAGGCGGTGGTGGAGGCGGAGGCGGTGGGGGCTGCACACTGCCCTCGCCCCCGCTGTCGTACGACGCGCCCCTGCGGTCCCGGCTCGACGCGCTGCGTGAACTCGTGGGGCTCTCCCGCACCAGGCTCGACAGCCGGACGCTCGCCGAGGCCGGCCGGGTGCTCGACGAGGCGGCGGCCCGGCGCAGGCTCTCCGGTCAGCACACGGTTGTCGCCATCGCGGGCGCCACCGGGAGTGGCAAGTCGCAGCTGTTCAACGCCCTCGCGGGAGTGGCCATCTCGGAGACCGGCGTGCGCCGCCCGACCACTTCGGCGCCCATCGCGTGCAGCTGGAGCGACGGCGCGGCGACCCTCATCGACCGGATCGGCATCCCGGGCCGGCTGCGCAGGCGACCGGTGCAGAGTCAGGACGCGGAGGCGCAGTTGCGCGGGCTCGTCCTGATCGACCTGCCCGACCATGATTCGGCGGCCGTGCGGCACCGCGAGCAGGTCGACCGTGTCCTGGCGCTCGTCGACGCCGTCATCTGGGTCGTCGACCCCGAGAAGTACGCCGATGCCGTCCTCCATGAGCGCTATCTGCGACCCATGGCGGGCCACGCGGAGGTCATGTTCATCGTCCTCAACCAGGTCGACCGGCTGCCCGGCGAGGCAGCCGAGCTGGTTCTCGACGATCTGCGACGCCTGCTCGACGAGGACGGCGTCGCCCTCGGCGAGTATGGCGAACCGGGCGCGACCGTGCTCGCCCTGTCCGCGCTCACCGGTGACGGCATCGGCGAACTGCGCGAGTTGCTCGGCCAGTTCGTCGCGGAACGCGGCGCCGCGGCACGACGGATCTCCGCCGATGTGGACGCGGCGGCGTGGCGGCTGCGGCCCGTCTACGCCACCGGGCGGCGCACCGGGCTCAGTGAGGAGGCACGGGACGAGTTCGCCGACTGCCTGGCGGACGCCGTGGGTGCCACCGCCGCGGGCGAGGCCGCCGAACGGGCCTGGCTGCGCAACGCGGGCAGGGCGTGCGGGACGCCATGGCTGCGGTTGTGGCGGTGGAGTCAGGACCGCCCGGACACTCCCACCGGCCGGCTGCCGGTCCGGGCCCAGCCCGACGAGGAGACCACGGCACGGCAACGCGTCGAACAGGCGGTGCGCACGGTGTCCGAGCGGGCCTCGGCGGGATTGCCCTCGCCGTGGGCGCAGGCCGTGCGGGAGGCGGCCGTACGCGGTTCCCAGGGGCTGCCCGAGGCGCTGGACGACCTGGCGACCCGGGCCGGGCTGCCGCCGGGGAGGCCGCCCCGGCCGGGCTGGTGGCCGGTGGCCGTGCTGGCGCAGGCGTGCATGACGCTCCTCCAGGTCGTCGGGGGGCTGTGGCTGGTCGGACAAATCGTCGGCGTCATGGCGCCGAACATCGGGGTTCCGGTGCTGCTGATGGTGACGGGCATCATCGGCGGCCCGCTCGTGGAGTGGAGCTGCCGGCTGGCGGCACGCGGACCGGCCCGGCGATACGGCCAGGACGCGGAGCGCCGGCTGCGGGAGGCGGCGGCCGGCTGCGGCCGGGCCCGTGTGCTGGATCCCGTCGCCGCGGAGCTGCTGCGGTACCGGGAGGTCCGTGAGCAGTACGGACGGGTCATGGGGGTGGAGGCCGCCGCGAGGTGAGCAGTGATCCGCGGGGAGTGATCCACGGGGAGTGATCCACGGGCTTGGGGGCCGTGGATCACTCGTCCGGGTGGTGGGGTTTTCCACAGATGGGTGGTGATCCACAGCGCTCGGCGGGCCTGGTCCGACGGAGGCAGTCTGGCTTCGCGGCGATCGCGACGGACGTGGTCGCAGCGAAGGCGGTGACGGTACGCGGTGAACGGGCCGCGGCCGTCACGGCGGACGCAGCCGTACGGGACGGGCCCGTACGTGTATCCGGGCGGCGCGACCGTCCGGCGAGGAGGGTTCGCGATGAACGAGACGATGGTCTGCGCGGTCGGCAACGTGGCGACGCAGCCGGTCTACCGGGACCTGACGGCGGGCGCGTCGGCGAGGTTCCGGCTGGCGGTGACCTCGCGCTACTGGGACCGCGAGAAGGGCACCTGGACCGACGGGCACACCAACTTCTTCACGGTGTGGGCCAACCGGCAACTGGCCACCAACGCGATGGCCTCGCTGAACGTCGGGGATCCGGTGATGGTCCAGGGCAGGCTGCGGGTGCGCACGGATCAGCGCGAGGGGCAGAGCCGGACGTCGGCGGACATCGACGCCGTGGCGATCGGCCACGACATCTCACGGGGCACCTCCGCCTTCCGGCGGTCGGGCCGCCCCGAGCCGACGGGCGCCGGCGCACCGGCGCGGCCCGAGCCCAACTGGGAGACGCCGGCCGCGGATGCCGCCGAACCGGAGCCCGAGACCCCACAGCGGCGCGAACCGGTGGCGGTGACATGAGCTGAGGGGCAGGACGGGTGGTGCGGCCCGGTGTGGGCGACGCGGTGCGGAGCGCGCGGTGCGGAGCGCGGGATGCCGACGGCGCGATGCGAGGTCGGGCGACGAACTGGTGACGGACTGTCAGCACTCGCTCCGGGCCGACACCGACCGAACTGCGGCTTATCGGGGCTTACGCTCCGAACGACTAAGTTGATTTGTCGATACGTTCGAGCGCTGGACGATCTTGGGGATAACGATTCCGAGTCGGATCGGCGATCCGATGAGATGACCCGTAAGCGTGGTGCGCGACATCTCTAGGATGCCGGACGTGGCTCACGGGGCTTCTGATTCTGCTGGTGGGACCCGTACCCCCCACATCAACGGGTCTCGCTCGAAGGGGAATTGTGTGATTTCTTCGTTCTCCGCGCCGTTCGCGCGCGGGCGAGGGGCGGTCCGTCTCGCCGCGGCGACGTTGGTGTCCGGCCTGGTCGCCGCCGGGGTGCTCGTCGGCGCGGGCACGGCCGCCGCCGCCGAGGTGACACAGAGTCAGGGCGGAGCCACCGCGACGATAGGCGGCCTCAAGACCTATGGTGCCGCCGTGATCCACGCCGACGGCGGCGACCAGGAGGTCTCGGCCGGCCTGTTCGAGATGTCCGTCGAGGGCGGCGGCACCCTGCAGACCTACTGCGTCGACCTCTACAACCCCACACAGAAGGACGCCAAGTACCAGGAGACACCCTGGAGCGGCACCTCGCTGGGCGCCAACCCGGACGCGGGCCGCATCCGTTGGATCCTTCAGAACTCCTACCCGCAGGTCAACAATCTCGCCTCGCTCGCGGACAAGGCCGGCATCGACAGCGGTCTCACCGAACAGGACGCGGCCACCGGCACCCAGGTGGCCATCTGGCGCTGGTCGGACGGCGCGGACGTCGACGCCGTCGACCCGCAGGCCGAGCGGCTCGCGGACTACCTCCAGAAGGCCGCCCGCGTCGTGACGGAGCCCAAGGCGTCGCTCACACTCGAAGCGCCCGCCGTCTCCGGCCACCCCGGCGAACTGCTCGGCCCGGTGACCGTGCGCACCAACGCGAGCGACGCGACGGTCACGCCTCCGCTGGACGCCGCCACCAGCGGCGTACGGATCGTCGGCAAGGACGGCAAGGTGGTCACATCGGTGACGGACGGCACCCAGCTGTTCTTCGACGTGCCCGCCGACTCGGTCGACGGCTCGGCCGAACTGACCGTCCAGGCCTCGACCACCGTCCCCGTCGGCCGCGCCTTCACCTCGGAGAGCCGCAGTCAGACCCAGATCCTGGCCGGCTCCAGCGAGTCGACGGTGTCGGCGACGGCGAGTGCGACCTGGGCGACGCAGGGCGCCATACCGGCACTGTCCGCGGCGAAGAACTGCGCGAGGACCGGAGTGGACATCACCGCCGCCAACCAGGGCGACCAGGTCTTCACCTTCGAGCTGATGGGCACCGAGTACACCATTCCGGCCGGTGCGTCCCAGACGGTGACGATCCCGCTCCAGGAGGACCAGGCCTACGACTTCACGATCAACGGTCCGCAAGGCGTCGAAAGCCGCTTCACCGGCGTCCTGGACTGCGAGACCCAGGCCGACGAGACCGCCGACCTGACCACCCAGACCCTCAGCGAACCGAGCCCGGCGACCGTGGGCGGAACCTCCACCGCCGACGACACCAACCTAGCCGCGACGGGCGGCACCAGCGCCACCCCGCTCATCGCCGGCACCGCCATCGGCCTGGTGGTCATCGGCGGAGCGGCCCTGGTGCTCGTGGGCCGCAAGGAGAACGAATCACGGCACTGACGCGTCCTGGGCTCGGCCCGGGCCCGTCCCAGCGAAGGCAGAAAGTCGCCTGCTCTGCACGGCATCTGACGGAACGTCGACATAAGAGCGCCTTGATGGGGCACCCGGACACACAAGTCGAAAGTAAGGAGCGCGTGGCCCGTTCGGTCCGTGCAACCGACAACCGGGAGTCTCTTATGGCGAGTTATGGCGGCTCTTCTACCGCGTCCTCCGGATCACGCGCCAACGGCCTCGCGATCGCGAGTCTCTGCTGCGGCATCGTCGGACTGTTCATCCTGAACATCGTCCTGGGGCCGTTGGCCATCATCTTCGGTGCCGTCGCCCGACGTCAGGCAGCGGTTCAGAACGGCGCCGGAATGGCGAAGGCCGGCATCATCCTGGGCGTCGTCGACGTGGTGCTCTGGCTGGTGCTCCTGGCCGTCGCCGCCAGCAACGGCGGATTCAGCTGGTACGTGGGCGGCTGACAGCCGTAGACGCGCAGCTTGGGCGATCTCCCGCCCGAGAGCCGCGGAGTACGCCCCCCGGGCCGGTCATCTGTGAACGGACGCAGGTGACCGGCCCAGGACGAGATGGTGCGCGGCCGGCGCCGGCGGGGTGCCTCCTGGCCATCGACGAGGCCCGGCCGTCGGTCAGGTCCCGGACATGATTCCGGGCCGCCCTCGACAGACCGGGGACGCAACCATTCCCTTCAGAGCTGGAACCATCGGAAGCCGACCACGCGCCTCCGGCCGTGGCCGCAGCCACTGACAACGGACCTGTTGGTGATCGACCGTCCATGGCCGGCGGGAACTGATGAAGCTGGAAACCCGTGCCGGGCTACCAGGGCAGCAGTGCGATCACCGCCGGTCGGCGGTGTCGCGGTCCGGAGCAACTCGGCCACCACGCCGTGTAGACCAGGACTGCTGACTCGGCCCCCGGCGGTGGCCGGAAACGATCGCCGGGTAGGGATGGTCCTGCTGGGCGCGTGGTGGTCAACTAGCTTGTCCGGTCAAGTCAGTGGCACTTGTCCGGTCAAGTCAGTGGCACGGGGGGAGATCCAATGACGGCCGTTTCGCAGCACGTCCCGGAAATCATCGCAACCGAACGTCTGGTCCTGCGGCTGTTCGCACCGGGTGACGTTGATGACCGCTACGCGTACCAGTCCCTGGCGGCGGTCGCGCGCCACCTCTATCGCCCACCGCTCACCCGCGAGGCATGTGCCGAGTCCATCGCCGCGCAGGTCGGCGGGACCAGTTGGAAGGCTGATGGTGATGTCCTCCTGCTGGCCGTGTGCCGGGCGGACGAGCCAGGTGTCGTTGGCGAAGTCGTCCTCACCCTCAGCAGTGCGCACGCCCGGCAGGCCGAGATCGGCTGGATCCTCAACCCGCAGTACGCCGGACATGGCTACGCCACCGAAGCCGCGCGCGCTCTGGTCTCGCTGGCCTTCGACCAGTTGGGAGTCCATCGGGTCTTCGCCCGGCTCGATGTTCTCAACACCGCATCGGTGCGTGTGTGCGAGCGCCTGGGCATGCGCCGCGAGGCGCATCTGGTCGACAACGACCTCGACGGAGACCGTTGGGGCAGCGAGTACATCTACGCGATGCTCGCCCACGAGTGGAAGGACTGAACAGGGATCCAGCTCTGTGCCAGTAACGATCACAGACGGCGACGATCTCGGCGCGCCTCGGGATCTGCGACAGGACCCGGAGACGGACGTCAGGACCCGGAGACGGACGTCAGGACCCGGAGGCGGACGTGATGGACGTCGCTCCCCAGAGCGATTCCCCAGAACCATTTCCTTGATTGCGGACGCACCATGGCCGCGCGCACTGACAACGGAGGGTGCACTCAGTGACGCGTGCATGCCCGGCGGGTCGGGCCGTACCGGGCCGTCCTTGGGCGTACTGGGGTCTCCCCTGGGCCCAGCGACGTCCCCCGGGGCCACTCGACGGCGACCGACACGGACCGATCAGCCGCAGCCGTCTACACCGAAACCCCAGGTCAGGCGCCCCCGGGCATTCGGGTTACCACCCAAGGGTGGCGGTCAGGCAAGATGGGGTGTATCTGCCCACTGCCAGATTTCAAGCTGCCGGACGGTTTCTCTTGGCTGAGTACATCTACACCATGCGCAAGACACGCAAGGCGCACGGCGACAAGGTCATCCTTGACGACGTGACGCTGAGCTTCCTGCCCGGCGCGAAGATCGGTGTGGTCGGGCCGAACGGTGCCGGTAAGTCCACCGTTCTGAAGATCATGGCGGGACTCGAGCACCCCTCCAACGGTGACGCGTTCCTCTCGCCCGGGTACAGCGTCGGGATGCTGCTCCAGGAGCCGCCGCTCGACGAGTCCAAGACCGTGCTGGAGAACGTGCAGGACGGCGCAGCCGAGATCATGGGCAAGCTCAGGCGCTTCAACGAGGTCGCCGAGCTGATGGCGACCGACTACTCCGACGCGCTCCTCGACGAGATGGGCAAGCTCCAGGAGGACCTGGACCACGCCAACGCGTGGGACCTGGACACCCAGCTGGAGCAGGCGATGGACGCCCTGGGCTGCCCGCCCGGCGACTGGCCCGTCACCAACCTCTCGGGTGGTGAGCGCCGCCGCGTCGCGCTGTGCAAGCTGCTGCTCGAGGCCCCCGACCTGCTGCTGCTCGACGAGCCCACCAACCACCTGGACGCCGAGTCCGTGCAGTGGCTGGAGCAGCACCTCGCGAAGTACCCCGGCACCGTCGTCGCCGTCACCCACGACCGGTACTTCCTCGACAACGTCGCCGAGTGGATCCTCGAGCTCGACCGCGGTCGCGCCCACCCCTACGAGGGCAACTACTCCACCTACCTCGAGACCAAGGCGAGCCGCCTCAAGGTCGAGGGGCAGAAGGACGCCAAGCGCGCGAAGCGTCTGAAGGAAGAGCTCGAGTGGGTGCGGTCGAACGCCAAGGGGCGTCAGGCCAAGTCCAAGGCGCGTCTCGCCCGGTACGAGGAGATGGCCGCCGAGGCCGACAAGATGCGGAAGCTGGACTTCGAGGAGATCCAGATCCCGCCGGGCCCGCGCCTGGGCTCCATCGTCGTCGAGGTCAGCAACCTCTCCAAGGCCTTCGGCGAGAAGGTGCTCATCGACGATCTCAGCTTCACGCTGCCGCGTAACGGCATCGTCGGCATCATCGGCCCGAACGGCGCCGGCAAGACCACCCTCTTCAAGATGATCCAGGGGCTCGAAGAGCCCGACTCCGGGTCCATCAAGGTCGGCGACACCGTCAAGATCTCGTACGTCGACCAGAGCCGCGAGAACATCGACCCGAAGAAGTCGCTGTGGGCCGTGGTCTCCGACGAGCTCGACTACATCAACGTCGGGCAGGTGGAGATGCCGTCCCGCGCGTACGTCTCCGCGTTCGGATTCAAGGGCCCCGACCAGCAGAAGCCGGCCGGTGTGCTCTCCGGTGGTGAGCGCAACCGTCTGAACCTGGCGCTCACCCTCAAGCAGGGCGGCAACCTGCTCCTCCTCGACGAGCCGACGAACGACCTCGACGTCGAGACCCTGTCCTCCCTCGAGAACGCGCTGCTGGAGTTCCCGGGTGCGGCCGTGGTCGTCTCCCACGACCGGTGGTTCCTCGACCGAGTGGCCACGCACATCCTCGCCTACGAGGGTGACTCCAAGTGGTTCTGGTTCGAGGGCAACTTCGAGTCGTACGAGAAGAACAAGATCGAGCGGCTGGGCGCGGACGCCGCGCGTCCGCACCGCGCCACCTACAAGAAGCTGACCCGGGGCTGATCGATCTTGCGGCACATCTACCGCTGCCCACTGCGCTGGGCGGACATGGACGCGTACGGCCACGTCAACAACGTGGAATTCCTCCGGTACCTGGAGGAAGCCCGTATCGACTTCCTGTTCCGCCCGGAGAAGGACTTCAAGCAGGGGTCCGTGGTGGCGCGCCACGAGATCGACTACAAACGGCAGCTCGTCCACCGGCACTCGCCGGTCGACATCGAGCTGTGGGTCACCCAGATAAGGGCCGCGTCCTTCACCATCTGCTACGAGGTGAAGGACGGGGACGTGGTGTACGTCCGGGCCTCCACCGTCATCGTGCCGTTCGACTTCGAGGCGCAGCGGCCGCGCCGGATCACCGCCGAGGAACGTGAGTTCCTCGAGGAGTACCGGGACGACGAGAAGGACGCCGACAAGGAGGCCGTCGCCGCATGACGGTGCTCCACCTCGCCGACGAGGGGGAGGCGGCGGACGTCGCGGCCTTCCTCTCCCGGCTGCTCCACTACGACCGTGCAGCGGCCGTGCGGCTCCAGGCGTCCGGCACCGCGCTCGCCGTCTTCGGTCGGCCGCCCTCCTTCGAGGTGCTCGCGATCCGCGCGGTCCGGCTGGCCAAGCCGTACGAGAACGGCCTCGACGTCACGCTGGACGTGACCGTGTCGGCGGGTGAGCTGCTGGAGGCAGTGGACGAGAACGCCGCGACGGCCGCTGTGCCCGCGGCCGTCACCGGGCCGCCGTGGGCCGGTGTACTGCCGCCGCGCGGTGGGTGGCGGCCCGAGGCGGGGCTGCCCGGCGCGGACGCGCTGCGTGCGATGGTCGGCGCCGCGGTCGGCGAATTCCGGTCCCGTACCGAGGAGTTGACGGCCGAGCTGCGGACGCGGGCCGAACTCGACCGGATCGGGCGGGAGATCTGGTCCCGGACGGTCGGGGACACCGGACTGCCCGTGCGGGCCGTGCACGCGGCCCAGTCGCTCGGATTCCTCCGGCCCTCGACGGGTTCGGCGGAGCTGAAACTGCTCTCGCTCGGTGCGTGGCTTCGGCTGCGCACACCGTACGGGTCGATCGCCGTACGGCGGGCGGGGCGGCTGGGGATGCTCGACGTCAGCGTGCGCTGACGCGCGCGTCGTCTTCGGCGCCTACTCCGGGGCGTTCACCATCGAGGCCGCGGCGTACGTCAGGTAGTTCCACAGGGTGTGCTCGTGTTCCTCGGACAGACCGAGTTCGTCGACCGCGACCCGCATGTGCTTCAGCCAGGCGTCGTGCGCGGCCCGGTCCACGACGAAGGGCGCGTGCCGCATGCGCAGTCGGGGGTGGCCGCGGTTCTCGCTGTAGGTCGTCGGACCGCCCCAGTACTGCATGAGGAACAACGCGAAACGCTCCTCGGCCGGACCCAGGTCCTCCTCCGGGTACATGGGCCGCAGGACCGGGTCCCCGGCGACTCCCTCGTAGAAACGGTGCACCAGCCGGCGGAAGGTCTCCTCCCCACCGACCTGCTCGTAGAAGGTCTGCTCCTGAAGCGTGCCGCGCCGAATCTCTTTCACGTCTCCCATGGTCTCAGACCGGGAGACGGAGGACTCGAGGCTTAGGACCACCCACCGGCCGCCCCACCGGCCGCCCCACCGGCCGCCCCACAGGTCACTCCACCGGCCGCCCCACCGGCCACCCCACCGGTCACTCCACCGGCCACCCCATCGGCCACCCCATCGGCCACGCCTCCGGTGCTCGCTTCCCGGGGCCGCGCGCCGCACAGTGGAGTCATGAGCGCGGACGCACGCGACAAGGAGCTGGACGATCTCGCCGCATCGGCACGGGCCGTGCTGCTGCGCGAGATCGAGGCGAGCGGGGCCTTTGCCGCCGATCCGCGCTGGCGGGAGGCCTTCGCGGCGGTCCCGCGCCACCTCTTCGTGCCGTATTACTACGTCAGCGGCGCCCGGGGGTACGAACGGTGCTGGGGCGAGAGCCCCGACCCGCGCACCCGGGAACGCTGGATACGGGGCGCGTACGAGGACACCCCGCTGGCCACCCGGCTGCGCGACGGTGTGCTGCTCTCGTCCAGCAGCCAGCCCTCGCTGATGGCGCTGATGCTGGCCGTGCTGCGGGTCGAGGACGGCGACCGGGTACTGGAGATCGGCGCGGGCACCGGGTACAACGCGGCGCTGCTGTCGTACCGGCTCGGTGAGGGGAACGTCACCACCGTCGATCTGGACCCGGAGATCACCGAGTCCGCCCGCCGGCACCTCGACGACGCCGGGTACCGGCCGACCGTCGTCACCGGGGACGGGGCGCGCGGCGTCCCCGAACGCGCCCCCTTCGACCGGATCATCGCGACCTGCACGCTGACGTCGATCCCGCGCGCCTGGCTCGCCCAGTGCGCCCCCGGAGCCCTGATCTTGGCGCCGCTGGCCACCGGGCTGATCGCGCTGACCGTCCTGGACGCCGGACATGCCGAGGGCCGCTTCCTGGAGACGGCGGCCTACTTCGTGCCGTTGCGCGGGTCGGACCGGTCCGAGCCGGAGCCGGTGGCGCTCGCCGGCGTGCCGCACCGGGCCAGGGAGAGCGACCTGTTCCGCTTCCTGCTGGCCCTGACCCGGGGCACCCTCGACCCACAGGAGGCGGCCGCCCTGTGGGAGCGCGAGGGCATGCCGGGGCGGGAGCGGTACGGCATCACGCTCAGCGCCGAACACGCGTGGGCGTGGCTCGACGAACCGGAGGGGCCGTACGCCTGGCCCCTCCCGGATCCGTCGGGTCGGTCGGGTCGGTCGGGTAGGTCGGATGGTGCGGATCCGTCGGGTCCGGGCCTCTTCGAGGCCTAACCGCGGCGGATCGTGAGCGTCGTCCAGGCGCCGACGTGCACCTGGTCGCCGTCCTGGAGCGGCACCGGGACGAACGGCTGGATCGGTTCTTCCGAGCCGTTGACCGTGGTGCCGTTGGTCGAGTTCTGGTCGACGACCGCCCAGGTGCCGTCCGGCTGCTGGACCAGCACCGCGTGCTGGTGCGAGACGCCCGGGTCCTCCGGCGGCACCGACAGGTCCAGGTCGGGTGTCTCGCCGGTGGAGTGGCGGCGGCGGCCGATGGTGAACTGGTTGCCGGTGAGCGTGCGCTGCTGCTCGGGCGAGTACGCGGGCAGGTTCAGACCCGCGGCCTCGGGACCCGAGCGGTGCATCATCGCCATGAAGTACGCGCGGTCGGGACCGATGGTCACCGTCCAGGTGGCCGGCTGCTGCGGGTACGCGGAGCCGGGCGGGGGCGGTGCCTGGTTGCCGCCGGGCTGCGGATAGCCGTAGCCACCGCCGCCCTGAGCCGGACCTGCTCCACCGGGACCGCCTGGCGCGCCCTGGCCCGGAGCGGTGTGCGACGGCGGGGAGATCACCCAGTCGTCGTCACCGCCGAAGGGCTGGCCGCCGGGCTGCGGACGGCCCGTCTCCTGCGGGAATCCGGGCGGGGCGGTCGTGCCGGACTGCTGGAAGGCCTGCGGAGCCCCGGGGCCACCCTGAGCTCTGGGGTCACCCTGGCCGCCGCCGAAGCCACCCTGGCCCGGTATGCCGGGACCGGCCGTCGGGGTGGGCCCGGGCGGCGGCGGAACGGGGCGCGAAGGGTCGGCGCCGAAGCCGGACGGCCCACCGGGACCGGACCCGGGCGGACCGGGAGGACGGCCACCGGGACCGGAGGGTTCGCGGCCGAAGGGGTCGCCACCCGGGCCGGAGGGCTCACGCCGGAAGGGGTCGCCACCGGGACCGGAAGGCTCACGTCCGAAGGGGTCGGAGGCCTGCCCGGTCTGCTCGCGCCGGTAGGGGTCCGAGGGCGGACCCGACGGCTCGCGGCCGAAGGTATCGCCGGGCGGGCCGGGCGGACGGCCACCGGGGCCGGAGGGCTCGCGGCCGAAGGGGTCGCCACCCGGGCCGGAGGGCTCACGCCGGAAGGGGTCGCCCGCCTGGCCGGAGGGTTGCCGTCCGAAGGGGTCGCCACCGGGACCGGAGGGCTCACGCCGGAAGGGGTCGCCGCCCTGGCCGGACGGGTCACGCCCGAAGGCGCCCGCGGGCGGGCCGCCGGCGGTTCCTCCCGGACCACCGGGCCTGCCCGGTCCACCTTGTCCGCCCGGTCCACCTTGTCCGCCCTGTCTGCCCGGTCCGCCGGGGCCCGACGGGTCGCCGCCGAACGGCGGGATCGGTTCGGCGGGACGGTTCATCTGGGACGGGCGGGAGCTCTGGTAGTCGAACGAGTCGGTGCCCCCGTAGGACGGAGGCGGCGGCTGGTAGCGCCCACCCGGTTCGCCGGGACCACCCGGGCCGCCGGGACCCGGGCCGGGTCCACCGGGACCGGGGCCGGGGCCGGGGCCGGGGCCGGGGCCGGGCCCCGAGGGGCGCGGGGCGGCCGGGGTGTACGAGGTGGCCGTGTTCGTCAGGAAGTTCCACCGGCACTCCTCGCAGAACGGCGCACCGCCCTCACGGGGCGTACGGCACTGCGGGCAGAGCTCGGGCTCGTGGTCCGGTACGGACGACAGGTGCCGTCCACCGGGCTGGCCGCCCTGGCCCTGGCCGGGCGGGGGCGGGAAGCCGTAGCCGCCGGCGGTCGGGGGCGGCGGGGGAGGGGGCGGAGGTACGGCACCGGCCATGCGGTGACCGCAGACCTCGCACCAGTCGTCGGAACCCGACTGGTGTCCGTTCGGGCAGGTCGGCATGTCGGCGCGTCCCCCTCTCTTCTTCGGTGTCCCAGAAGCGTGTTCAGGTCACTTCTTTACACGAACAGTCTTTGTGGACCGGGTCTCGAGCGTCATCTCGTCGGCGTCCGTGACCTTCGCCTTCAGTCGCACAGTACCTGTCGTGGCATCGACCACGTCCACCACCTTCGCAAGCAGTTTCGCAGTATCACCGTTCCCCGAGGCGCTCGCGAGCTGAACGGCACGGCCCAGTTTGGCCGTTGCTCCATCCATATCGCCTGCTTTGCGAAGATCCAGCCCCTGTTGGATGACCTGTGCCAGTTCGGCCTGGCCCGTGTAGTGCGCGACCTGAGGGTTGATCGACGTGGAGGCGGACATGTCGTCGGTCCACACGGCCCGTACGAGACCCTGCGCGCCCAGGTTCTGGACCGTGCCCCCAGGCTGCGGTATGACCAGCGAGACCCGGGCGGCGAGCATCTCCTGGCCGACGTTCGCGGCCGGGACCTCGACGCACACGTGGTAGTCGCGGGACTCGTCGCCCCAGGAACCGGTGGGGTAGTCGCCCGCGCGCGGACCCGCCTCCGTACGGCGTCCGGTCAGCTCCTCGACCGTCGGCGCGACCTGCTTGACGAACTTGATGGCGGTACCGACCGGGGTCCACAGCCGCAGCGCGACGTCCGCGACCTCCTTGCCCATCGCCGTCTCCATCATCTGCGTGAAGTCGGCGGCGAGACCGGCCGGGTCGGCGACGATGTCGGCGGTGCCGAGCAGGGCGGAGGCGATCCCTGTGACTTCTTTCACTTCCCAGTCCGTGCCCACACCGCGGGCGTCACAGGTGAAGCGCCCGGCGCAGTCGTCGAGGGCGGCCTTGAGGTCCTGGGGCGCCTCGTGCTCGTTGCGGCCGTCGGTGAGCAGGATGCCGTGCCGGATGGCGACGTCCGCCGTGGACAGCAGCCGGTCGGCCAGCCGCACCCAGGTGCCGATGGCCGTGCCGCCGCCCGCGCTCAGTCGGCGCAGTGCCTGCTTGGCCTGGTCACGGGTGGTCGCGTCGGCGACCGCGAGACGGCCCCCGCCCGGGTAGACCTCCTTGGCGACGTGCGTGCCGCCGATCACCGAGAAGTGCACACCGTCGCGCAGGGTGTCGATGGCGGCGGCGGTGGCGTCGCGGGCGTTGCGCATCTTGGTCGGCGGGTAGTCCATCGAGCCCGAACAGTCCACCATGATCGCCACGGCGGCGGACGGGCCCTGGCTCGGCGAGTAGAGGTGCGGCGCGGCTGCCGCGCTGCCCACCGTGCCGCCGCCGGTGGCGGTGACCGTGACGATCGCGTTGACCTCGCGGCCGCCCTCCGGCAGGTACTCGTTCTGATAGACGTCCACCGAGAACTGCGGCACGTTCGACTTCGAGAAATTGGCCATGCCTACTCAGATCCCCCTTGGAAACCCCACCCGTTCGCGGGGCGATGTCTGGCTACGGACCGGTCCCCACCGGTCCGTACGCGTGCTTCCCCGTGCTTCCCGTGTTGCCCCGTGACTTCCGGTGCTGCCGGTGTTGCCGTTGTTCTCCTGTTTGCGGCCTCAGGCCGATCCTGCCCCCTGCGCGGGGGCGGGGAACGGCACGACGGCCACTGTTACGTTGTCGTGGCCCCCGCCGTCCAGGGCGTGGCCGACCAGGACGCGGGCGCTGTGCAGAGGCCGGGCGCAGGCATCCGGCGGGACGACCTCGGCCATCTCCTCGGCCGCCTCCGCGTAGTTCCACAGGCCGTCCGTGCACACCACCACGACACCAGGCCGGTCCGGCTTGAAGGAAGCGGTGTGCGGCTCCAGTTCGTAGGCGTCGGCGCCGAGCCAGCCGGTGATCGCGTGAGCGCGTTCGTCGGCGTAGGCCTCCGCCTCGTTCATCAGGCCCGCGGCGACCATCTGCGCGGCCCACGAGTCGTCCTCGGTGAGCCGGGCCGGGGATGAGGTGCGGTCCGCCGGGATCCAGTAGGCGCGGCTGTCGCCGACCCAGCCGACGACGAGCAGTCCCGGCGTGACGATCGAACCTACGAGGGTGCAGGCCGGGGCGTTCTGGTGCGGGGCCTGCTCGCGGGCCGTGGCCGGCTCGTCGGCCAGCGCGTTGACGGCGTGGGAGGCGGCGACGATCGCCTCGTGCATGGCCTGCTGCGGGTGCGTGCCCTGCGGCAGGGCGGCGAGCAGCGCCTCCCGAGCCGTCTTCGACGCGGCGAGGGAGGCGTCGTCGGGGCGGGTGGCCGAGGACACGCCGTCGCAGACGATCGCCACGAGGGCGGGGGAGCCGTCGGGCAGGGCGGTGCGGCCGAGGCCGAAGGCGTCCTCGTTGCGGTGGTGGCGCAGACCGCGGTCGCTGACGGCGGCCATGGGGCCCGTCTCCTGCTCCATGTGGTCGCGCTCGCGCGGCTGGGCGTGCCCGCAGTTCTCGCAGTACCCGTCGTGGTCGACCCGGCCCGCCCGGCACGCCACGCACACCTGGGCGGTCTCGGCCACCGCGGCGGCCTCGGCGGCCACCCGGGGGTCCGGCGCCTGAAGGGCGTACTCGTCGGGCTCCGAGGGCCGGTCGAACCGGACACCGGGCACACCGGGTGCCCCGGGCACACCGGGGGTTCCGGACACGCCGGGGGTTCCCGGGACAGCAGGGGTACCGGGGACACCCGGGTCGGAGGATTCGGCGGGCGGCGGCGGAAGCGGAGAACCGGAGCCCGACGGCTCCGGCATCCCGGAGCTCGACGGCCCCGGGATCCCGGCACTCGGCGGTACCGGTGCCCTGGAAGCCGAGGGCGGCGGCAGGGCCGCAGCGGCGGCACCGCTCACACCGGCACCGCCGGCACCGGCCAAACCGGCACCACTCGCGGCGACACCGCTCGCGCCGGCGGTCGGCACCCCCGTACCGCTCACCGTCCGGCCTGCCACCGCCGATGCCGCCGCTTCCGCGGGAGCCGGTGGTGCCGAGCCGTTCATCGTGAGGGTCGGGTGGTCGTCCGGGCGCCGCGGTACGGCGGACAGGTCGTATCCGCACGCACCGCAGAAACGGTCACCCGCGTCCAGCGGCTCCGCACAGCTCGGGCACGTGGGCAGGGCGGCCTGCCGGGGCATCTGCGACATCAACTACACCCACGTCCGGGGGCGGTAACGATTGGCACGTTCCACCAGGTCGATCCTTTCCTCGCCGCCCGTCGCCAGCCGGGCCAGCGTGCGGTACGAGCGCTCCAGGCCGAAGCGCAGCCCCCGCTCGTCCAGTTCACTGCCGAGCAGCACCCGGGCGGCCGGGCCCGCGCCCTGGCCACCGGAGAGTATCCAGTCGAGTGCGCAGCCGAGGACTTCCGCGGACAACTGCTCACGCCGCGTCGGATCCAGACCGTACGCGTTCAGCGCCTCGACCTGGGCCGCGGCGGCGGTGAGGTCCTCCAGGAAGGGTACGTCGGAGGCGAGGGCCGTCCGCTGCCGGAGCCGGGCCCGCACGGCCGCCACCCGGGCCGCCGTGTAGTGGATGGAGGACTCCGGCACCGACTCCAGCGTCCCTACGGCACCCTTGCGGTCCCCGGCGGCGAGCCGCACCCGGGCCAGGCCGAACGCGGAGCTCACATAACTCGGGTCGGTCGACCACACGAGGCGGTAGTACTCGGCGGCGTTGTCCAGCTGCCCCAGCACCTCCGCGCACAGTCCGAGCGCCAGCTTGGGCGCCGGTTCGCCGGGGAAGGCGTCGTAGATCGCGTCGAAGGCGAGCGCGGCGCCCTCGTGGTCGCCGGTGACCAGCGAGGTCACGCCCCGGTACCAGACCACCCGCCAGTCGTCGGGCCGTTCGTCCTCCAGAATCTGGAGGGACATGAGGGCGGCCTGGTGGTCGCCGTTCTCCAGCCAGGCGCGGATCTGCCGCAGCCGGGTCTCGACCGACGGCGCCGGAGCGGACGCGAGAGCCGTGATCAGCTCGCCCGGCGCGGATGTCAGCAGACCGGCGAGGAATCCCGCGTTGGGGTCGGAGGCGTCGACGTGCGGAACGGGCAGCGCGAGCGCGGCGGCGGGCGCGGGAACGGTCTTGACCAGCCCGGGGGCGACAACGCTCGTGGCGACGGTGCTTGCGGGACCGGCCGCCGCGACGCCCGGCAGCGCGACGCCCCCGGCGACAGCGGGACCGGCGCCGGGGAGGGCGGGAGCAGGCCCGCCGGTGAGGGCCGGAGCCGCGCCGGCGAAGGCGGGGGCCACTCCGGGCAGGGCGGGCGCGGCTGCCGCGGTCCCGTTGCCCGGTCCGCCGACGAGGGCTGCCGCGGCTCCCGAACCGCCGCGCCGAAGCGAGGACTTGACGGTGGCCCGCGGTCCCAGCCGTGACACCTCCCCGTCCAGCTTCGGGAACAGCTCGGTGTCCGTGACCTTGACCTCGGGTCCGAACAGGGTCGACAGCGCGGGCCGGGCCCGGCCGCTCTGCAGCGAGACGACCTCGCGCAGCACGCCGGTGAGCTGCTCCGCCATCTCCTGAGCGGAGGCGAACCTGCGAGCCGGGTCGGGGTCGGTGGCGCGGACCAGCAGCCGGTAGAACGACTCGTACTGGCGGAACACCTCGATGTTGTCGGGGTCGGGCAGGGAGTCGACGAAGACGGTCGTGTAACCCTGGAAGTCGAAGGTCAGCACGGCGAGCGTACGGCCCACCGTGTACAGGTCGGACGCGACCGACGGGCCGACCTCCGCGACCTCCGGGCCCTGGTAGCCGACGGTGCCGTAGATGGCCGACTCGTCGTCGTCCATTCTTCGGACCGCGCCCATGTCGATCAGCTTGAGCTCGTCCTCGGTCTGGATCGCGTTGTCGACCTTGAAGTCGCAGTACAGCAGGTTGCGGCTGTGCAGATGGCCGAGTGCCTCGAGCGCCTCGATGCCGTACGCGCAGGCCTGCTCGACGGGGAGCGGATCCCGCTTGCCCTGCGGGGTGCGGCGGTCGTTGGCGATCTCCTTGAGCGACTTGCCGCCGACGTACTCCATGACGATGTAGCCGTCGAGCGAGCCGGTGCGCTGGTCGAGGTGTTCGACGAAGTTGTAGATCCGCACGATGTTGGCGTGCTCGATCTCGGCGAGGAAGCGCCGTTCGGAGATGGCCGCGGCCATCGCGTCCTGGTCGCCCGTGTCCAGGAGGCCCTTCAGCACGACCCACCGGTCCGACACCGCGCGGTCGACGGCCAGGTAGACCCAGCCGAGCCCGCCGTGCGCCAGAGCGCCCACGACCTCGTACTGGCCGTGCACGACGTCGCCGGCCTTCAGCTTCGGCACGAAGGAGTACGGGTGGCCGCACTTGGTGCAGAAGCCCTCCGTGCGTCCTTCCCGCTCGCCGCGCGAACGGCCCACCGGGGCACCGCAGTCGGAGCGCGAGCAGAACCGCTTGCGCTCGGGCACCTCGGGGTTTTCCTGCACCATCGCGCGCGGGTCGGGCTTCGGCACCTGCGGCACCATGACCAGTCCGGCGCCCAGCCGGGCCCGTCCGGAGGAGCCGGAGGCGGAGCCGGAGCTGCGCACCGACACCGAGCGGCCCGTGGACTTGCCCGACAGCGACCGGGACAGCCGCCCGGACACCGAGCGGCGCGACTTCGCGGACTGCGACGACGTACGGGTACTGCGCGCACTGGAGCGTGAACTGGCGCTGCCCGCCGAGCCCTTGCCGCCTCCGGTCACCCCGGTCGGCGGTGAGCCGACCAGGCCTCCCCCAGAGGGGGGACCCCCAGGCGAGACGACCGGGGCCAGACCGCAGGTGTCGCAGTACAGCTCACCGTCGCCCACATCCTCGTACGCCCCCTCGCAGCCCGGCCGCTGACACGGTTGTCCTGCCTGACTCATGGCTACTGCTCCCCCCTACGGTCCTGAGGTCCGCCCTGCTCCGGCACGCGCGGTGCCGTGAGAAGTTCGGCGGCCGCGTGCTGGTAGCGCAGGACGGCCTGTTCGGCGACGCGCAGATCACAGGGCGCGCTCCACAGCATGCGGCGTGCCGCGTCGTAGCGCTCGATGAGGAACGGGTCCTCGGCGAGCCCGTGCCGGGCGACCTTCGCCTTGTACGCGTCGAGACGGCCGCGCAGCTCCGCGCGGACCGCCAGTGGCTGGGTGACGGCGGTCAACGACTCGCGGGCGCGCAGCAGTTCGTCCTCCGCCTTCTGCTCGAGGGACTCCAGGAGCGGCGACAGGCGGTGCCACTGGGCGTGCCGGCGGTACTCGGCGGCCGTCGAGAGCTGCTCCTGGAGGACGGTCGGCGGTCCGCTGACCACCGGCACCTCCGTCGCGGCGATCTTCGCGAGCACCTCGCCGCGGGCCGTGCGCGCCTCGGCGAGCGTCCTGTCGGCGCGGCTGAGGACGTCCCGCAGTCTCACCAGCCGCTGCTCGGCGTCCTGGCGGACCGTCAGAACGGCGTCGATCTCGCGGCGTACGTCCTCCAGGGCGCGGGCCTCACGGTCGTACACCGTGGTGTCCGGCCGGCCGCCGCCCGGCGCCGAACTGCCCTGTGCGCGCACCCAGAAGGCCAGCGGGTCCGACACCACCTGTTCGCGCAGGGAGGTCAGGGTCCGGGTGATGCGCTCCAGGTCGTCGCCCGCCGGGTGCTCGCCCGGGCGGACGCCGACGGAGTGCGCGAGCCGGCGGGTGCGCTGGAGTTCCGCGGCCAGTAGATCTATCCGGGCGGGCAGCGCCGACCAGACCGCGTCGGCGGTCACGACCATGTCGAGCGACGACGCGTAGAGCTCGTTCATCCGGTCGACGAGGCCGGTGAGGGAGAAGCTGTGGCTGAGCTTGCCCGTGCCGTGCAGCGCCGGCGCGTCGGGCCCGGCGGCGCCGGCGACCGATCCCGCCACCGTGACCGACTCGCCGCGCAGCAGTTCCGTCAGCTCCACCAGGTCCTCGCGGCTGGACCAGCGGCGGCGCGAACGGATGTCGCGGGCGCCGCGCAACGCGTCGGTGTACGCGTCGAAGTACGCCCACAGCAGCGTGATCGACACCTCCGCGGACGCCCAGCGCTCCTTGGTGACTCCGGTGAGCTCCGCGCCTTCGAGGAGCCTGCGGCCCGCGTGGTCCTGGAGGGCGAGGAGCGAGGTCTCGATCGCCTCGTGCTCCGCGCCGAGCCGCGCCAGCGCACGGTCGACCTCGTCCCGGTCCATCACCGGCCCGGGGGGTCCCGTGACGCCCATCGATCACCTCTCGCTGCTGTGTCGGTCGGTCTCTGTACGCTGCCCGCCGTGCCGTCCTGCCCGGTGGCCCTTCAGCTCGTGGTCAGGTACTGCGGCGCGGGCGGCTTCGCCGTCGCCGCGTCACTGCCCAGTGTCGCCGACAGCCACTTGTCGTACGACGCCTGCCAGCCGCTCGCGCGGTACTCCACCAGGATCTGGTTGACCCGGCGTACCAGGTCCGTCGCGTCCTTCTTCATGGCCACGCCGTAGTACTCGGTGGTGAAGGGGGCGCCCTTCAGCTCGACCGTGGGGTCCTGGGCGGCCTGACTGGCCGCGAGCGCGCCGTCGGTGACCACCGCGTCGACCTCGCCGAGCTGCAGCCGGACCAGACAGTCGAGCTGGTTGGGCACGGTGGTGGAGAGGTCGACGGTGGAGGCGATCCTGCCGGCCTTCTTGTCGTCGGCCAGCTTGAGGTTGGCCGTCGAACCGGTCGCCGTGCAGACCTTCTTGTTCGCCAGCGTGTCGTCGTAACCGGTGATCTTCGAGGACTTGGGCGCGAGGACCTGCTGTCCCGTCTTGAAGTACGGCGCGGAGAACGCGACCTCGCCGAGCCGGGTGCAGGAGATCGTCATGGTGCGGACGACCATGTCGACCCGGCCCTCCTGGATGGCCGGGACGCGCTGGTTGGTCGGGATCGCCTTGAACTGGACCGCGTTCGGGTCACCGAGGATGTCCTGGGCGATCCGGTGCACCAGGTCGATGTCGAAGCCCTCGAGCTCCGCGCCCGTGTTGTTGGGGTCGCGGTAGCCCCAGCGGTAGCTGTTCTGGTCGACGCCGACGATCAGCTTGCGCTTCTCGCCCTGCCGGGCCTTGATGGCGGCGATCGTCGTACCGTCCGCGGTCGACGGCGCCGGCGTCCGCTTCTCCGGGTCCGTGCAGGTGGCGTCGGCCGCCGGGGTGCCCGCGGCGGCGCCCTGACCGGCCTGGCCCGTGCTGCCGTCGCCGGGTGAACGGGTCGTCCACGGCAGCAGCAGGACGAAGGTCAGCGCGAGGGCGCACAGGGCCGCCATCGCGCCCACTCCGCCCCAGCCCTTCAGGCCGGTCCGCACACGTCGCACCCGCATCGTCACGCCCCCTTCCACCGGTACGCCTCCTTCAGCCGGTTCGCCCCCGCCCACCGACCCGCTCCTGCCCAGCGGCATCCGCCGGCTCACCGGCCCGCGCCCGTTCACCGGTACTCCGACAGCCTGCGGCCGATGCCGAGGACCGCACCCGCGGCGCCCAGCACGGCGAGCACGGCGGCGCCGATCGGCAGGCCGGTCATCGCGTCCAGACCGTCCCCGGCGGCCTGCCTGAACTCGGTCTGCTCGTGCGCCAGCGCGTTCGCGAGGTTCTTGTCGACACCGTCGAAGCACGCGCCGGTCGCGTCCTTGCCGCCGATCACCAGGGCCAGCGCCTGCTCGTAGTTGCCGTTGTCGTCCTGCGCGCGGGCCGCCGTGTGGCGCTTCTTCCACTCCGTCATGTTGCTCTCGGCCGTCGCGACCGGCTTCCCGCCCGCCTGGTCGTCGGCGAGCTTCGCCGCGAGGGTGAGGCCCTTGCCGAGGGTGGTGATCTCGGTGGTGAAGTCGTGGTCGAACTTGTCCAGCGTCACCGCTTCACCGTCGGCCGTCACCTTCACCGTCTCGGCGCCGCGCGCCACCAGCGTCAGGTTCTCGTTGCCGCGCGCCTTGAGGGAGGCGATCCGGGCGTCGTGCAGGACGTTCAGCGAGCGGACGCCGTGGTCGTAGGAGTCGTCGAGACCCGCGCGGGCCACGGTGTGGCCGACGACCAGCCAGAGCAGGACGACGGTGGTGGTCGCCGTCGCCGCGACCAGTCCGTGGTTCAGGACGCGGTTCGTACGGCGGTAGTTGCGGTGCTGCGCCCAGGTGAGGCCGGCCAGCGCGAGGACGCCCAGCGCGATCGCCGCCCACGGGTAGGGGGTGGCGTCGGCGTAGTCGTCCTGGAGGCGCTGGTTCTCCTTCTTGTAGAGATCCTCGGCCGCCGGGAGCATGTCGTTCTGCATCTTCTCGTTCGCGTACCGCAGATAGGCGCCGCCGACGGGGAAACCCTGGCGGTTGTACGTACGCGCGCGTTCCACCAGGCCCTTGTACTCGGGCAGCAGTGTGTTCAGCTTGGTGATGGACGCCGTGGAGGGCGAGCCGGGGTCGGCGTTGTTGGCCGCGGTGACGAGTTTGGCGGCCGCCGTGTCGATGTCGTCCTCGTAGCGCTGCCGGGACCCCGCCGTCTCCTGGCCGCCCGCCAGGAAGCCACTGGAGGCGGTCGTGTTGGCGTCGGCCAGCGAACGGTAGATGTCGGCCGCGGCCGAGCTGAGCGGCTGGCTCTTGTGCAGTACGTCGTCGGCGGCGGCCGCGCGGTCGGTCGTCTGCCAGGCCGTCACGGAGCCGAAGGCGAGGACGAGGAGGGCGAGGAAAGCCCCGATGATGCGGAGCCGGCCCGGCTCCGTGGTCGCCGCCGCGCGTGCCTTGTCGACGCCCTCGGCGAACGCCGTACGGCGGGTCGGCGGCGGTACCGGCGCCGGCGTGGGCGCCGGTACGGTGGTGCTTGTAGCCGGGTTTGCCACGTTTTTGACCTCCCCCATGGTCAGCTGCCGCCGCCAGTATCGCTGGCGGGACCGGTCATGCGCACCGGCCTTCACTGGATCTTGATCAGATCGCAGTCACCCCTGTCCATGAAAACGCGTCGGGTGGGTGTTCGGTTCCTTCGCGGGCGCGCGTGTTGTGTACGGGGGCGCGCGTCTGGGCTGGTCGCGCGCCCGTCGGGGCCGTACGGCGATACGGCCCCGCGCGCTTCGGGTACGGTCACTCACCCGTGTCGAAATGCGTCCTCACCTTGCGCTGCGCCGCGGCGTCCGCCCCCAGCCTGTCCAGGCCCAGCAGCGCCGCCCCCAGCACCGGGCGCTCCCGTACGACGCTCGCCACCGCCTTCGGCGCCCGCACGGCCAGCAGCTCCCGTACGCCGTCGTCCAGTTGCCCGTGGCCCGCCGTCAGGACTCCACCCCCCAGCAGTACCGGTGTCTCCTCCTCCAGGAGGTCCAGACGGGTCAGGGCCACCGTCGCCATCGACACCACCTCCTGCGCCAGCCGGTCGACGATCGTGCGCGCCACCGCGTCGCCGCCCTCCGCCGTCCTGAAGAGGACCGGGGTCAGTTCGTGACGGCGGGAGGGGGCGATGTGTTCGAGGTGGAAGGTCTCGATCAGGGCGTACATGGACGGCAGGCCGAAGTGGGACGGGAGGGTGTCGGCGAGGGCCGTCGGTCCTCCCCGGCCGTCCGCCGCCCTCGCCGCGTGCCAGATCGCCTCCTCGGCCAGGCCCCAGCCGCCGCCCCAGTCGCCGGAGAGACGGCCGAGGGCCGGGAAGCGGGCGGTGCGGCCGTCGGGGCGCATCCCGACGCAGTTGATGCCGGCGCCGCAGACGACGGCCACCCCCCGGGGCTCGGCCACACCTGCCCGCAGGATGGCGAACGTGTCGTTGCGGACGTCCACGGAGGAGCCCCACGCACGTGCGTGCAGGGCCGCCGCCAGCTGCTCCTCCTCCACCGGCAGGTCCGCGTTGGCCAGACAGGCCGAGACATGGACCGCCGAGTCGACGCCTGCCGCGGTGTACGCGCGCGTGACGGTGTCGGCGAGGGCGTCCACCGCCGCGGTCACGCCCACGGCGGGCGGGCGGAAGCCGTCGCCGCGGGCGGTGGCGAGGACCTCCCCGTCGGCCGCCACGACCGCGACGTCCGTCTTGCTGTTGCCCGCGTCGATGGCGAGCACGCTTGCCGTCAGGCCCACGCGAGGTGCTCCCGGTTGTGTGCGATCAGTTGGTCGGTCAGCTGCTCGGCGTACTCGTACTGGGCGATCAGGGGGTGGGACAGGAGGGCCTTGAAGACGTTGTCGCGGCCGCCGTGCAGAGCCGCCCGCAGGGCCAGGTCCTCGTACGCCGTCACGTTCGCCAGCAGGCCCGTGTACAGCGGGTCGAGGGGGGCCACCGGCAGCGGGGACGGACCCTTGGGACCCACCGCCGCCTGGACCTCGATCACCGCGTCGTCCGGCAGGAAGGACAGCGTGCCGTTGTTGACGGTGTTCACCACCTGATAGGGGCTGCCCGAGCCGGTCAGCAGCGCCGCCGCCAGGTCCACCGCGGCCTCCGAGTAGAAGGCGCCGCCGCGCTTCGCCAGCAGTTCCGGCTTCTCGTCCAGGGCCGGGTCGGCGTACAGCGCCAGCAGTTGGCGTTCCATCGCGGCCACCTCCGCCGCCCTGGAGGGCTTCGTCCGCAGTTCCCGTACGACCTCGTCGTGCGCGTAGTAGTAGCGCAGGTAGTAGGAGGGAACGGTGCCCAGGCGGTCCAGGACCGCGCGGGGCAGCCGCAGATCTGCGGCGATCGTGTCGGCGTGGGCGGTCAGCAGGCCCGGCAGGACGTCCTCGCCCTCGGGACCGCCCAGGCGCACCCCGGTCTCCCAGGTGAGGTGGTTGAGGCCCACGTGGTCCAGGTGGATGTCGGCCGGCGTGACGTCGAGCAGGGCGGCGAACTTCCGCTGGAGGCCGATCGCCACGTTGCACAGGCCGACCGCCTTGTGGCCGGCCTGGAGCAGGGCGCGGGTCACGATGCCGACCGGGTTGGTGAAGTCGATGATCCAGGCGTGCGGGTTCGTCCGGCGGACCCGTTCGGCGATGTCCAGGACGACGGGGACCGTGCGCAGCGCCTTGGCGAGGCCGCCCGCGCCCGTCGTCTCCTGCCCGACGCAGCCGCAGTCCAGGGGCCAGGTCTCGTCCTGCTCGCGCGCCGCCTGCCCGCCGACCCGCAGCTGCAGCAGCACGGCGTCGGCGCCCTCGACGGCCGCGTCCAGGTCGGACGTCGTCACGATCCGGCCGGGGTGGCCCTGCCGGGCGAAAATCCGCCGGGCGAGGCCGCCGACGAGTTCCAGGCGGTCGGCCGCCGGGTCGACGAGGACCAGTTCCTCCACGGGAAGGGTGTCCCGTAGGCGTGCGAAGCCGTCGACGAGTTCTGGGGTGTAGGTCGAGCCGCCGCCGACCACGGTGAGCTTCATGGCTTGTTAACCCTTTACTCCGGTGAGGGTGACACCTTCGACGAACGCCTTCTGGGCGAAGAAGAACACGAGGATCACGGGGGCCATGACCAGCACGGTGGCGGCCATGGTGAGGTTCCAGTCGGTGTGGTGCGCGCCCTTGAAGGACTCCAGGGCGTAGGAGAGGGTCCACGCGTTCGGGTTCTCGGAGGCGTAGATCTGCGGGCCGAAGTAGTCGTTCCAGGCGGCGAAGAACTGGAAGAGGGCGACGGCGGCGATGCCGGGCTTCGCCATCGGCAGGACGACCTTCAGCAGGGTGCGCAGGTCGCCGCAGCCGTCCACCTTCGCCGCGTCCAGGTACTCGTTCGGGATGGTCAGCAGGAACTGGCGCAGCAGGAAGATCGAGAACGCGTCGCCGAACGCCAGCGGGATGATCATCGGCCACAGGGTGCCCGACAGGTCAAGCTGCTTCGCCCAGAACAGGTACATCGGGATGACGACCACCTGCGGCGGCAGCATCATCATCGAGATCACCAGCATGAGCGTCAGGTTCCGGCCCCGGAAACGGAACTTGGCCAGCGCGTACGCCACGGGGATCGAGGAGACGACGGTGAGGACCGTTCCCAGTCCGGCGTAGATCAGCGTGTTCCTCCACCAGGTGAGGAAGCCCGGGGTGTCGAAGACCTTCCGGTAGTTGGCCCACTCCCAGGTGTGCGGGACCAGGTCCCGGCTGAGTGCCTGCGAGTCGCTCATCAGCGACGTCAGGAACACGAACACGAAGGGCAGGGTGAAGAAGAGGGCGGCGGCCACGCCGAGGGAGTGGACCGCGATCCATTCCAGCAGTGCCTTGCGACGGGCGGTGCGCTCGGCCGGTGAGGACGGAGCCGTCAACTCCGCGGGACGTTCCAGTACTTGAGTCATGGGGTCAGTCACCTGCCTGGATGAGGCCGCCCCGGCGCCGCATGAGGAGCGCGGTGAACGCCATCGACAGGGCGAACAGGACCAGGGCGACGACACAGGCGGAGCCGTAGTCGAAGCGCTGGAAGCCGAGGTTGTAGACGAGCTGGGGAAGGGTGAGCGTGGAGTGCTCCGGGTAGCCGGGCTCGAACATGGTGCCCGCGCCCTGGATCACGCCCGAGGCGACCTTTCCGGCGACCAGGGGCTGTGTGTAGCACTGCATCGCCGCGATCACGCCGGTGACGACCGCGAACATGATGATCGGCGAGATGTTGGGAAGGGTGACGAACCGGAACCGCTGCCACGCCGACGCGCCGTCCAGCTCCGCCGCCTCGTACTGCTCCTTCGGCACGTCGAGCAGCGCGGCCATGAAGATGACCATCAGGTCGCCGACGCCCCACAGGAACATCAGGGTGAGGGCGGGCTTGGACCAGCTCGGGTCGTTGAACCAGCCCGGGGCCGGGATGCCGACCTTCTCCAGGAGCGAGTTGACCGGGCCCGTACCGGGGTTGAGGAGGAAGGCGAAGGCCATGGTGGCCGCCACCGGCGGGGCGAGGTAGGGCAGGTAGAAGAGGGTGCGGAAGACACCCGTACCGGTCTTGATCTTTGTGATGAGCATGCCGATCCCGAGTCCGAACAGGACGCGCATGGTCACCATGATCACGACCAGCCACAGGGTGTTGCGCAGGGCCGGCCAGAAGAACGGGTAGTGCTCGAAGACGTACGTCCAGTTCTTCGTGCCGCTCCACGTCGGCGGCTTGAAGCCGTCGTAGTGCATGAACGAGAAGTAGACCGTCGAGATCATCGGGTACGCGAAGAAGACCGCGAAGCCGATCAGCCAGGGCGACAGGAAGGCGAGGGTGCGAAGGGCCGAGCGCCGGTGCTTCGCCCTCAACGTGTGGGTGGCGGCCATCGCTACTTCGCCTGTGCGATGTCCGTGTCGATCTGCGCGGCCGCCTTCTTCAGGCCGGCCTGCAGGTCGGTGACCTTGCCGCTCTCGTAGTCGTAGCCGAGCTGCTGGACGGTGGTCAGGTAGACGCCGCCGTTGATCGACGCGGGGGACGTGGTCGAGTTCGGGTTCGCGGCGATGTCCAGGAACGTCTTGAAGCGCGGGTCGTACTTCAGGTCGGGGGACTTCAGGGCCGCCAGCGTGGACGGCACGTTGTGGATGGCGTTGGAGAAGGCGACGACCGCGGCCGTGTCGGTGGTCATGTACTTCACCAGCTCCCAGGCCGCGTTCTGCTTCTTGCTGGTGGCAGCGATGCCGGCGATGGTGCCGGTGATGTAGCCCTTGCCGTACTGGTCGACCTGGTCGTCCGCGACGGGCAGCGGGGCGACGCCGATCTCGAAGCCCGGCTTGGCTTCCAGGGCCATGCCCAGCCGCCACTCGCCGTCGAGCTGCATGGCGACCTGGCCGGTCTGGAAGGGGTGCTTGGGGCCCCACTCGTCGCCGAGGCCGGAGCGGAACTTCTCCAGCTTCCGGAAGCCGCCGAGGTTGTCGACGAGCTTCTTCTGGAGGGTGAGGGCGTCGGTGACGGCCGGGTCGGTGGCGATCGTCGACTTGCCGGACTTGTTGAAGTAGGTCGGCCCGAACTGGCCCATGTAGTGCTCGGTGGTCGTCTCCCAGCCGTGGTAGTCCGGCATGAAGCCGAGCTGCTTGAACGTGTTGCCCTGGGGGATCGTCAGCTTCTTGGCGTCGGCCTCGAACTCGGACCAGGTCTTCGGCGGGCTGCCGATGCCGGCCCTCGCGAACGCGGTCTTGTTGTAGTAGAGGCCGTAGGCGTCGCCCAGCAGCGGAACCGCGCAGCGGTCGAGGTCGTACTGGGTGTACTGGTTCATCGCCTTCGGGAAGGTCATGTTCGGGTCGATGTCCGCCTTCTTGAAGAAGGGGTTGAGGTCGACCAGGGCCCCCGACGAGCAGAACTTGCCCACGTTGTTGGTGGTGAACGACGAGATCACGTCCGGCGCCTTGGTGCCGCCCGCGCGCAGTGCCTGGTTGATCTTGTCGTCGGTCATGTTGCCGACGACGTCCACATGGATGTTGGGGTGCGTCTTCTCGAAGCCGGCGACCAGCGACTGCACGGCCTTCACCTCGTTCGGCGCGCTCCAGGCGTGCCAGAAGGTGAGGGTCGTCTCCTTCGACGCGTCGTCGTCGGAGCCGGCCGCGGACTGGCCGGTACAGGCGGTGGTGCTCAGCAGGAGTGCCGTGGAGGCGGTGAGGGCGAAAGCCGCCTTTCGGACGACTTCGGGTATGCGTGTGGGCATGGCGGAGCCTTCCAGGACAGGGCAGGGCGAAGGGGATGCGGTGAGGTGATGCCGGGTGGAGCGGGGTGAGGTGCGGGGGAGGGGTGGGTGGTGTGCCTAGCGCGAGGTGTCGAAGACCTCGTCGCGGGTGGCCGCCAGCGCGCTCTCCAGCGCGCCGCGCAGCACGGGCCGTTCGGTGACGTCGCTCATGACCAGCTTCGGCCGGGACGCGGCCAGCTCCTCCAGCTCGTCCTGGACGAGAGCGCGCAGCACCTCGCCACCGGCGGTCAGGGAGGCGCCGCTGAGGACGACGAGTTCGGGGTCGAGCACGGAGACGAGCGAGGCGAGACCGGTCGCGAGCCGGGTCGCGTACGTCTGGAGCAGCAGCCGGTTCAGGACGGTGTCCTCGGCGGCGGCCCGCTCGACGAGTGCGGCGGCGACCTCGGCGTACGGCCCGGACGGGATGTTGCCGATGCCGAGTTCCCGGGCCAGCTGGGGGATGGCCTGTGAGCCCGCCAGTTCCTGGTAGCCGCCACTGTTGGCCTTGGTCACCTGACGGACCAGGGGCGCGCCCGGAACCGGCAGGAAACCCACCTCTCCGGCGCCGCCGGTCCAGCCGCGGTGCAGTCGGCCGCCGAGGACGAGGGCGGCGCCGAGACCGCCTTCGCTCCACAGCAGGACGAAGTCCTCGTGGCCGCGGGCCGCGCCCAGACGCTGCTCGGCGACGGCGGCGAGATTGACGTCGTTCTCGTACTCGACCGGCATCGGCAGGGCTGCGGCGAGGTCGTCGAGCAGTGCGGGGGAGTGCCAGCCGGGCAGGTGGGAGGCGTAGCGCAGGCGGCCGGTGGTGGGGTCGAAGGCACCGGGGGTGGCGACGACGAGCCGCCGTACGTCGTCCCGGGTGAGGCCCGCGGCCTTCACCGCGCCGTCGAGGGCGTCGGTGACCTGCCGTACGACGGCCCCGGTGGTCTTCCTGCCGGGCGTGGGCACCTCGAACGTGCCCACCGTCCGGCCGGTCGCGTCGGCGACGGCGGCGAGGACGCGTTCGGGGGTGACGTCGAGCCCCGCGGCGTACGCGGCGGCCGGATTGACCTCGTACAGCTGGGCGTTGGGGCCGGGACGCCCCTCGGTGGTGCCGGTCGCGAGAACCAGCCCCGCCGCCTCCAGACGGGCCAGCAGCTGTGACGCGGTGGGCTTCGACAGGCCGGTGAGCTTGCCGATGCGGGTGCGGGACAGGGGGCCGTGCGCCAGCAGGAGGTCGAGGGCGGCGCGGTCGTTCATGGCGCGCAGGACGCGCGGGGTGCCCGGCGTACCGGCGGTTCCTGCCATGGGGTCGACACCTGCCTTTCTGAACTGCCCAGTTTCTCAGTGCTGCCGGACGCAAGTCCACATCCGGTCACTGTTAGGAAAGTTTCCTATCGGCTGGCAGGAACGTAAACCCGTCACGAAGGGGACGTCAAGGCGTGAAAGGGGAAATGCCCCCGAGGCAACAGAGTCGTTACTTCGCGGGCGGAACGCTCGGCACGGCCCGGGAAACGCCGGACGCCGGGAAACGCCGGACGCCGGGAAACGCGGACGGCCAGGGGGAGCCGGTGAGGTCGTGATTGGCCGGACGGCCAGGGAGAGCCGGTGAGGTCGTGATTGGCCGGACGGCCAGGGAGAGCCGGTGAGGCCGTGGTTGGCCGTGAATGGCCGTGAAATGCCGGAAGGCCGCACCTGGGTGCGGCCTTCCGGCATTGAGGCGTACCGCTACTTCGCCGGGGTCGCCGCCCGCGGCTGGGTGATCGGGGCCGCCGCCGCCACCTGCGGCGAGTCCGCGTTGGAGAACACCGACGGCGCAGCGACGGCGGCCGTCGGATCGGCCGGATCCTCCGTGACGGGGGCGGTCGCGCCGCCCACGATGCGGATGTCGGCCGCGTCGAAGGCGCGCTTGACGCGCCAGCGCAGCTCCCGCTCGACGCCGAGGGCCTTGCCGGGCATCGTCTTCGCGGAGACGCGCACGACCATCGAGTCGAGCAGCACGCTGTCCAGGCCGAGCACCTCGATCGGGCTCCACAGGAGCTCGTTCCAGGGCTCTTCCTTGCTCATCTTCTCGGCGACCTCGTCCAGGGTGGCCTTGACCAGGTGGAGGTCCTCGGACGCCTTGACGGTCACGTCGACGCCGGCCGTCGCCCAGCCCTGCGAGAGGTTGCCGATCCGCTTGACCTCACCGTTGCGGACGTACCAGATCTCACCGTTGGCACCGCGCAGCTTCGTCACCCGCAGTCCCACCTCTATGACCTCGCCGGTGGCCACGCCCGCGTCGATCTGGTCGCCGACGCCGTACTGGTCCTCCAGGATCATGAACACGCCGGAGAGGAAGTCCGTGACCAGGTTGCGCGCGCCGAAACCGATGGCCACGCCCGCGACACCGGCGGAGGCCAGCAGCGGGGCGAGATTGATCTCGAAGGTGCCCAGCACCATCAGGGCGGCCGTGCCGAGGATCAGGAAACTCGCCACCGAACGCAGCACCGAGCCGATCGCCTGCGAGCGCTGACGCCGCCGCTCATTGTTGACCAGCAGCCCGCCCAGCGCCGTGCCGTCGACCGAGGAGACGGTGCGGTTCATCCGGTCGATCAGCTTGGTGATCGACCGCTGCACCGCCACTCTCAGCACCACCGCGATCACCAGGATCAGCAGGACTCTCAGACCGATCGCCAGCCAGGTCGACCAGTTCTGCTCGACCCAGCTGGCCGCGTTCGTCGCGCTCTCCTGGGCGTCCTGGAGGGACGGGACGGTCACCGCGGTCGGCGACTCCGAGGGAGTCGGCGACGGCGACACGTCGGCGGCCAGTAGGACGGCGGGCAAGGACACGGCAGGTACCTCCAGGTGCTGCTCTGCTCCGTTCCGTGCGGCGGTCAAGGACGACACGCGCTGCTGGGTCACGGACAGGTAACCGGACGGGCAGAACCACCACACTAACGGGGCATTGTGTGTGGTTCGGCCAGTTCCGTGAAGGAGAGACCGTCCTCACCTGCGCTTGAACCGGCCATGATCCGGGGGAGAAGGAGGGTGTGGTCGAAAACACTCCCAGCCCGTTACCGGGACATGGTGGCGCGTCCACCAGCCAAGAGGGGAGACTGACCACAGATCGTCCCGGCGCGAGCCACGCGCCGCCGACGCCCAAGGAGGCATCCGTGCCGCATGTCCTGGTCCTCAACGCGTCGTACGAGCCGCTCGGCGTCGTACCGCTCCGCCGCGCGCTCGTCCTCGTTCTGGAGAACAAGGCAGTCTCCCTCGAGGAATCCGGCGCCTTCATGCACAGCGCCACCGTCACGGTTTCCGCACCCAGCGTGGTCCGGCTCAAGCGATTCGTCCGGGTCCCCTACCGGGGGCCCGTTCCGCTGACCCGCCGGGCACTGTTCGCCCGTGACGGGGGCCGGTGCATGTACTGCGGTGGCGTCGCAACCAGCGTCGACCACGTCGTCCCGCGCAGCCGTGGCGGCAAACACGTGTGGGACAACGTCGTGGCGTCCTGCCGTCGCTGCAACCATGTCAAGGCCGACCGGCACCTCGTCGAGATCGGCTGGCGGCTGCGCCACAAACCCGCTCCCCCCTCCGGTCTCGCCTGGCGCATCATCGGCACCGGACACAGGGACCCGCGCTGGCTGCCGTACTTGCAGCCGTTCGGCGCGGACGACGCCCTGGCCCGGATCGACGGCATCTCCGCATAGCCGACCGACCGGGTCTTTTTGCCGCCTGCTGTCGGGGGCCGACCGCGCCGTACAGGTCCCCGACAGCTTGTCGGTTCCGGCGGTGGACGGCCGCTCGCCCGTAGAAGGGACGCGTGGCCCTGGACGGGGCACCGGCGGGCACCGCCGCGTACCGGCAGGCCGTGGCCTGGATGCCGCAGACATCGTCCGATCGGCAGGGGGCAACAGCCATGCCGGGCCCGGAGGCCAGCGGCCCCCTTGCAGGACCGCGAAAAAGATAACGGGGTGGCCCGTATTAGGCTGGTTGATCTTGGTGGGTGTGAGGGTGGGGGCCCCGCACGAGCCTGCCCGTGCGGCTCGCGTCGCGCGCGGGGGCGCGCGGGGGGCGGGCGGTTGTGGCAGGTTGGGGGGTGGTCGGGACGTCTGTCCTCGCGTCGGCTGGGTAGGGCTGCGGTATCCGATGTCGTATCCGATGAGGAGGCCACCGTGATCGCGCCGGCCCGGTCCAAACGCCCGGCGGAGACGTCCGCCCCGACCCAAGTCGATCTCGCCGATCCCCGCCTGTGCGCCTTCAGCGCCGAGGGCACCTGCGCCGAACCCCCGCTGACCAGCGAACCTCCGCTGCCCGACGCCGAGCCCCTGACCAGCGAGCCGCCGCTCGCCGTCGCGGACTCCGACTCCACGAGGCCCTAGATGACCGTACCGCCCGGAGAGGAGCTCGCCCGGCTCGCCGCGTTGCACGGCGTCGCCACCTCCTACCAGCCCTCCCCGGACCGCACGGTCACGGCCTCGGCCGCCGCCGTCACCCGCGCCCTGGCCGCCCTCGGTGTCGACGCGGGCACCCCGGAGGCCGTGCGGGCCGCGCTCGCCGCCCGGGAAGGGGAACTGCGCGAGCGGCTCCTGCCGCCGACGGTGGTGTGCTGGCGCGGGAGCCCCTGCGAGCCGCTCGCCGGCCTCCCCGAGGGCACGGTCCTGCACGTACGGACCGAGCAGGGCCAGCGTCGCGACTCCGTCGAGCGGCTCCCGCTCGGAGTGCATCGGCTGACGGCCACCGCGCCCGACGGGCGGACCGGCCGCGCCCACCTCGTCGTCGCCCCGCCCCGCCTGCCCACGCCCGCGGGACGCTCGTACGGACTCCTGGTCCAGCTGTACTCCCTCCTCTCCCGGCGCTCCTGGGGCATGGGCGACCTCGGTGACCTGGGCGAGCTGACCGCCTGGGCGGGGCGGGCGCTCGGGGCCGGGTTCGTACAGGTCAACCCGTTGCACGCGGCCGTGCCCGGCGCCCCGACCGACCCCTCCCCGTACCGGCCCTCCTCGCGCCGCTTCCCGGACCCGGTGCACCTGCGGGTCGAGGACGTCCCCGAGTTCGCGTACGTCCACGGCGACGGGCCACGTCAAGCGCTGCTCGAACGCGCCGGGCGACTGCGCGGGGCCGTCCTGGAAAAGGGCGAGCTGATCGACCGGGACGCCGTGTGGGAGCTGAAGCGGGAGGCTCTGGAGCTGGTCGCCCGGGTACCGCTCGGGCCCGGCCGCCGCGCCGCCTACTGCGACTTCCTCGCCGAGCAGGGCCAGGCCCTCGAGGACCACGCCACCTGGTGCGCGCTCGCCGAGGTGCACGGGTCGCAGTGGCGGCAGTGGCCCGCCGGACTCCAGGACCCGCGCTCCGCCGAGACCACCCGCGCCCGGGGCGAGCTGATGGACCGCGTCGACTTCCACTCCCGCCTCGCCTGGCTCACCGACACCCAGCTCACCGCCGCCCAGCGCGCCGCGCGGGAGGCGGGCATGCCGATCGGGATCGTGCACGACCTGGCGGTCGGCGTGCATCCCGAGGGCGCCGACGCGTGGGCGCAGCAGGAGTACTTCGCCGCCGGCATGTCGGTGGGCGCACCGCCGGACGCCTTCAACGCCCGCGGCCAGGACTGGGGTCTGCCGCCCTGGCGCCCGGACCGGCTGGCCGCCTCCGGCTACGCCCCCTACCGGCGGCTGCTGAAGGCGCTCTTCCGTTATGCCGGCGCCCTGCGCATCGACCACGTCATGGGTCTGTTCCGCCTCTGGTGGGTCCCGCAGGGCGAGCCGCCGACAGAGGGCGCGTACGTCCGTTACGACGCCGAGGCCATGCTCGCCGTCCTGGTGCTGGAGGCCTCGCGGGCCGGTTCGGTGGTGATCGGCGAGGACCTCGGCACCGTGGAGCCGGGCGTGCGCGAGACGCTGCGTGAACGGGGGGTGCTCGGCACGTCCGTCCTGTGGTTCGAACGGGACTGGGAGGGCGACGGCCGTCCCCTGTCCCCCGAGCGCTGGCGCGCCGACTGCCTGGCCACCGCCACCACTCACGACCTGCCGTCCACCGCCGCCCGCCTGACCGGCGAGCACGTCGAACTCCGCGACCGGCTGGGCCTGTTGACCCGGCCGGTGGAGGAGGAGCGCGCCGAGGCGGCCAACGACACGGCGGAGTGGCTGGGCCTGCTCACCCGCCTCGGACTGCTGGCAGGCACCGGCGGCGGCAGCGACCGCTCCTCGGAGGAGGCCGAGATCCAGGCCGTCCACCGCTTCCTGCTGGGCACCCCCGCCCGCATGATCGGCGTCTGGCTCCCGGACGGCGTCGGGGACCGACGCCCGCAGAACCTCCCCGGCACCTGGGACCAGTACCCGAACTGGCGACTGCCGATCGCGGACACGGAGGGCCGCCCGGTGACCCTGGAGGAGCTGGCGGCCTCACCGAGGCTGCGGGCCCTGGTCGAGGTACTGCGCGACCAGGGCAGCCCGTCCGGCGCGCCCGGCGCGGAAGGTGCTCCCGGCCCGTCCGGCGCGCGCGGTGGGGGTGCTCCCGGCCCGTCCGGCGGGGAAGGTGCTGCCGACCCGTCCGGGAGCACCCCCGCCGGGGAAGAGGTCTGACGCCGTTGCGGAGGAGGGGAGCGGGGGAGAGGAGGGCTCGGGGACGGCAGTCCCGGGGGCGGCCGTACCGCCTCCCCCGCCTCATACGGCACCCCGGGCGCGCGCTCCCCGGCACCGTTCGCTAACTTGGGCACCGTGGACAAGAAGAACGCCCTGCGCGCCGGCGCCCTGGCCGCCGGTACGACGCTGATGATGCTGCTCATGTCGTCCCCCGCGCTCGCGCTGACCCGCGACGACGGTGACGACCCCGGCCCGGGTCTGAGCGTCGTCGAGACGCTGGGCCTCTACGTGGTGGCCCCCCTCGCACTGTTCGCGCTGATCGCCGGACTGGTGTGGGTCCTGGACAAGTCGAAGGACAGGGGCGACACCACCAGCTCCAACATCTCCGTCAGGGGTCAGGCGAAGGCCAAGGCCTGAACCTAGGGCCTCCCGGGTCCGGAGTCCCCTGACTCCCGTGATTCCCGGCTCCCGGGTCCCTTGACTCCCGGGTCACCTGAGTCCCGGGTCAACTGACTCCCGGCCCGGTTTCGACCGGGCCCGAGGGCGTCAGCCCTGTCGCGTACGCGCATTGCCGTACCTGACGGGGCCGACGCCCTCGACACGTTTTCCGGCGGTGTGACTGGCGCGCGCCCGAGCCCCCGGCGGCCCGCGACCGGCCCGGGTCAGCTTCCCGGTGTCTCCGTGGCCACCAGCAACTCGCGCAACAGCTGGGCGAGTTGGTCGGCCCGTTCGGTGTCCAGGGCGGCGGTCAGGGCCTCGGTCTGGGCGGCGAGACCCGCGCCGACCGCCCGGTCGACCAGCTCAAGACCCTTCTCGGTCAGCGTCACCTGGAGGCCCCTGCGGTCGTGCGGGTCGGGGGAGCGGTGCAGCAGCGCGGCCCGTTCCAGCTTGTCCAGACGGCCGGTCATGCCGCCGGTGGTGAGCATGAGCGTCGCCGACAGCCGGCGTGGCGAGAGGGTGTAGGGCTCGCCGGAGCGGCGCAGGGTGGCGAGGACGTCGAATTCGCCCCGTCCGATGCCGAGGGCCGCGTAGGCCTTCTCCATCCGGTCTCCCATCGCGCGCGAGAGCCGGGAGATCCGGCCGAACACCTCCATGGCGCCGGTGTCCAGGTCGGGCCGGACCGTCGCCCACTGCTCGATGATCGCGTCGACGGGGTCCTTGCGCGGGGGCTGCGGGCTGTTCATTGCACGAGTATCCCCTGGGTCCGGTCACCCACGAGAAAGTGACCCGTCGCTAAGCGGATCAGTGCCAAGCGGATCCGAATCAAGCAGATCAGCACTAAGCGGATCCAGACCAAGCGGATCATCGCTAAGTGGGTTGACGGTAAGTAGCTTAACGCTAAGCTACTTCTCATGAAGAGGCCCACGACCGTCCTGCTCACCGCTCTCGCCCCGGTCTCCTGGGGCACCACCTACGCCGTCACCACCGAGTTCCTCCCCGCCGACCGCCCACTGTTCACCGGCATGATGCGAGCACTGCCCGCCGGGCTGCTGCTGCTCGCCCTCGGCCGGGTCCTGCCGCGCGGCGTCTGGTGGGGGAAGGCCGCGGTGCTCGGCGCGCTGAACATCGGCGCCTTCTTCCCGCTCCTCTTCCTCTCCGCCTACCGGCTGCCCGGTGGCATGGCGGCGGTCGTCGGCTCGGTCGGTCCGCTGTTCGTCGTGGGTCTCTCGGCGCTGCTGCTGGGACAGCGGCCGACCGCCCGGACGGTTCTGGCCGGGGTCGTGGCCGCGTTCGGCGTCAGCCTGGTGGTGCTGAAGGCGGCCGGGGCGCTCGACACGCTCGGCGTACTCGCGGCGCTGGCCTCCGCCGCCTCGATGTCGGCCGGCACGGTCCTCACGAAGAGGTGGGGCCGCCCGGACGGTGTCGGTCCGCTCGTCCTCGCCGGCTGGCAGCTCACCGCGGGCGGCCTGCTCATCGCCCCGCTAGCCTTCCTCGTCGAGGGCGCCCCGCCCGCCCTGGACGGCCGCGCGGTCGGCGGTTATCTCTACCTCGCCCTGGCGAACACGGCGGTCTCGTACTGGCTCTGGTTCCGCGGCATCGGCCGGCTCACCGCCACCCAGGTCACCTTCCTCGGCCCGCTGTCCCCGCTGACCGCGGCCGTCGTCGGCTGGGCCGCCCTCGGCCAGGCGCTGACGCCGGTGCAGTTGACGGGCATGGCGCTGGCCTTCGGGGCGACGGTGGCGGGCCAGCGCGGGGGAACGGGCCAGCGCGGGGGAACGGGCAAGGGCGCCCGGCATGACACCGGACGCCCTCACCGTCGTACCGATACGACGCACGCGCCTGCGCGACCGGCTGATCGCGCGGATCACGCCGACTGCGCGAAGTAGCGGAACCGCTCCGACTACTGCGCGTCCGCCGCCTGGGCCTTCAGCGCGCGGTCCACGCCCGAGCGGGCCTCGGAGACGAGGCGGCGCAGGGCCGCGTTCGGCTCGGCAGCGGCCAGCCAGGCGTCCGTCTTGTCCAGGGTCTCCCGGGAGACCTGGATCGCCGGGTAGAGGCCGACCGCGATCTGCTGGGCGATCTCGTGCGAACGGGAGTCCCAGATGCTCTTGACGACGTCGAAGTACCGGTCGGTGTACGGCGCGAGCAGCTCACGCTGGTCGGTCTGGACGAAGCCGCCGATGACCGCCTCCTGCACGGCGTTCGGCAGCTCGTCGGAGTCCACGACCGACGCCCACGCCTCCGCCTTGGCCTCCGGGGACGGCCGGGCGGCCCGCGCGGTCGCCGCGTGCCGCTCGCCCGCGGCCGTCCTGTCCCGCTCGTACTCGGCGGCGATGTCCGCCTCGTCGAAGGTCCCCACGGCCACCAGCCGCTGCACGAACGCCCAGCGCAGCTCGGTGTCGACGGCCAGGCCCTCGATGGTCTGGCCGCCGTCGAGCAGCGACTCCAGGAGGTCGATCTGCTCCGGCGTACGGGCGGTGGCCGCGAACGCGCGCGCCCACGCCAGCTGGTGGTCGCTGCCCGCAGCCGCGGACCGCAGATGCGCCAGCGTGGCGTCCGTCCAGCGGGTCAGCAGGGCCTCGCGGGTGGCCGGGGCGGCGTACAGGTCGATGGCGAGCTTGACCTGGCGGTGCAGCGACTGGACCACACCGATGTCGGACTCCTTGCCGATGCCGGACAGCACCAGGGACAGGTAGTCGCGGGTGGGCAGTTCGCCGTCCCGGGTCATGTCCCAGGCCGACGCCCAGCACAGGGCGCGCGGCAGGGACGACTCGAAGTCGCCGAGATGCTCGGTGACGAAGGCGAGCGACTGCTCGTCGAGGCGGACCTTGGCGTACGACAGGTCGTCGTCGTTGAGCAGGACGACGTCCGGACGGCGCTTGCCGGCCAGCTGCGGTACGGCCGTCAGCTCGCCGTCGATGTCCAGCTCCACGCGCTCGACGCGCACCAGCTTGCCGCTGTCGTCGTCGAGTTCGTACAGGCCGACGGCGATGCGGTGCGGACGCAGGGTCGGCTCGCCCTTGGCGCCGGCCGGGAGTGCCGGGGCCTCCTGGCGGATCGCGAAGGACGTGATGACACCGTCGGCGTCCGTCTCGATCTCGGGACGGAGCACGTTGATACCGGCGGTCTGGAGCCACTTCTGGGACCAGGTGCCGAGGTCACGGCCGGAGGTCTCCTCCAGCGCGCCGAGCAGGTCGGACAGGCGGGTGTTGCCGAACGCGTGCCGCTTGAAGTAGGCCTGCACTCCCGCGAAGAACTCGTCCATGCCGACGTACGCCACGAGCTGCTTCAGGACGGAGGCGCCCTTGGCGTAGGTGATGCCGTCGAAGTTGACGAGGACGTCGTCCAGGTCGCCGATCTCGGCCATGATCGGGTGGGTGGACGGCAGCTGGTCCTGCCGGTACGCCCAGGTCTTCATGGAGTTGGCGAACGTGGTCCACGAGTGCGGCCAGCGCGACTGGGGGTGGTACGCCTGGCAGGCGATGGAGGTGTACGTGGCGAACGACTCGTTCAGCCACAGGTCGTTCCACCACTCCATGGTGACCAGGTCGCCGAACCACATGTGCGCCAGCTCGTGCAGAATCGTCTCCGCGCGGAGCTCGTACGCGGCGTCGGTCACCTTCGACCGGAACACGTACTGGTCGCGGATGGTGACCGCGCCCGCGTTCTCCATCGCGCCCGCGTTGAACTCCGGCACGAACAGCTGGTCGTACTTCTCGAACGGGTACGCGTAGTCGAACTTCTCCTGGAACCAGTCGAAGCCCTGCCGCGTGACCTCGAAGATCGCGTCCGAGTCGAGGTACTCGGCGAGGGAGGGCCGGCAGTAGATGCCGAGGGGCACCGACTGGCCGTCCTTCTCGTACACGCTGTGGACGCTGTGGTACGGCCCGACGATGAGCGCGGTGATGTAACTGGAGATCCGCGGGGTCGGTTCGAAGGCCCAGACGTCGTCCTTGGGCTCCGGTGTCGGGGAGTTGGAGATGACGGTCCAGCCGGTCGGCGCCTTCACGGTGAACCGGAAGGTGGCCTTGAGGTCCGGCTGCTCGAAGGACGCGAAGACGCGGCGGGCGTCCGGCACCTCGAACTGCGTGTACAGGTAGGCCTGTTCGTCGACCGGGTCGACGAACCGGTGCAGTCCCTCACCGGTGTTGGTGTAGGCGCAGTCCGCCGCGACCCGTAGGACGTTACGGCCCTCGAGCAGCCCCGGGAGCGCGATCCTGGAGTCCTTGAAGAGCTCCGCCGCGTCGAGGGTGTCCCCGTTCAGCGTGACTTCGTGGACGGTCGGGGCCACCAGGTCGATGAAGGACTCGGCGCCACCCTCGGCGACGTCGAAGCGCACCGTCGTCACGGACCGGTAGGTGCCTCCTTCCTGCGCGCCGGAGAGGTCGAGATCGATCTCGTACGAGTCAACGGTGAGCAGCTTCGCCCGCTGCTGCGCCTCTTCGCGAGTCAGGTTTGTGCCAGGCACGCGGTCATCTCCTCGGATATGTGTCGGTTGCGCCATCCTTCCACGGGACACCTGCCCGAGGCGACGACCTTCCGGGCAGGCCGCGGTCCACCCCGTTGCCCGCCGCGGCGGCGGGAGCGCGACGTCCGGATTCCGCCGGTGGGCCCGGGCCGTGAGCGCGAGGCTCGACATATGACGACCCAGGCAGACACCCACTCGGTCACCCGCACCGCCCGCCGCGTTCCGCCGGGCACCCACACCGCGCGGCCCATCCCGCCGGAGGTTCTCGACGAGCTGCGCCGCGCCGACGACGCGGGGCGCCCGCCCGTCCCCGTGACCGACGAGGAGGGGGGCGCCCCGCTGCGCTGCTGTCTGCGCCACAGCGAGCCCGGCGAGTTGATCGCGCTCGTCTCCTACGCCCCGCTGCGCCGCTGGGCGGCCGGGACCGGCGCCGATCCCGGCCCGTACGACGAGCAGGGCCCGGTCTTCGTCCACGCGCGCGTGTGCCGGGGCCCGGCCGGGGAAGGCCTGCCGTTCACCAACGACCGGCGCATCGTGCGGCGCTACTCCGCCGCCGGGCACATCCTGGGCGGCCGGCTCGTCGAGGACCCCGACGGGTTCGACACGGCCTTCGCCGGGGCGTTCACCGACCCCGAGGTCGCGCTCGTCCACGTCCGGGCCGTCGAATACGGCTGCTTCCTGTACGAGGTGCGCCGAGACTGACCACCCGGCCGGGAACCGGTTCCACCCGGGCCGGGAACTGGTTCCACCCGGGCCGGGAACTGGTTCCACCCGGGCCGGGAACTGGTTCCACCCGGGCCGGGAACTGGTTCCACCCGGGCCGGGAACCGGTTCCACCCGGGCCGGGAACCGGTTCCACCCGGGCCGGGAACCGGTTCCACCCGGGCCGGGAACCGGCGCGGCGGCCTGGCCCGGAACCGGCGCGGCCCGGCTGTGCCCCGCCCCGGCTCGGGCTCCGCCGGCTTCGGCTCGGCCCCAGCCCGGCACCGGCCTTGCACGGCCCGGACACGGGTGAGGGGCGGGCGCCTTGCGCACCCGCCCCTCACCGCCGCTCCGGAACGCCGGGCGTCAGCTCTTCAGCTCGGCCGCCACCAGCTCCGCGATCTGTACCGCGTTCAGGGCCGCGCCCTTACGGAGGTTGTCGTTGGAGATGAACAGTGCGAGGCCGTGTTCCACGGTCTCGTCCTGGCGGATGCGGCCCACGAACGACGGGTCCTTGCCGGCCGCCTGGAGCGGGGTCGGGATGTCGGAGAGGGCCACGCCCGGGGCGCCGCCCAGCAGCTCCGTCGCCCGCTCGACACTGATCGGGCGCGCGAAACGGGCGTTCACCTGGAGGGAGTGGCCGGAGAAGACCGGGACGCGGACGCAGGTGCCGGAGACCTTCAGCCCGGGGATCTCCAGGATCTTGCGGGACTCGTTGCGGAGCTTCTGCTCCTCGTCGGTCTCGTTCAGACCGTCCTCGACGATCGAACCCGCGAGGGGGATCACGTTGAAGGCGATGGGGCGCTTGTAGACCTGCGGCTCCGGGTACTCGACCGCCTCACCGTCGTGCGTCAGCCGGTCCGCCTCGGCCACGACCTTCTGCGCCTGGCCGTGCAGCTCCGCCACGCCCGCCACGCCCGAGCCGGACACCGCCTGGTACGTCGCGACGACCAGCGCCTCCAGACCGGCCTCCGCGTCCAGCGGCTTCAGGACCGGCATCGCGGCCATCGTCGTGCAGTTCGGGTTGGCGATGATGCCCTTGGGGCGGTCCACGATCGCGTGCGGGTTCACCTCGGAGACGACCAGGGGGACCTCGGGGTCCTTGCGCCACGCCGACGAGTTGTCGATCACGACCGCGCCCTGCGCGGCGACCTTCTCGGCCAGTGCCTTTGAGGTCGCGCCGCCGGCGGAGAACAGGACGATGTCGAGGCCCGTGTAGTCGGCCGTCGCCGCGTCCTCCACCGTCACGCCGTCCAGGACCGTCCCCACCGAACGGGCCGACGCGAACAGCCGCAGCTCCGTGACGGGGAAGTCACGCTCCTTGAGGATCCTGCGCATGACCGTGCCGACCTGACCGGTGGCTCCGACGATTCCGACCCTCACGGTGACTCCTTGCGCTGTTCACGGCTCTTTGCGGACTTTTCCATGATGCGGCCGACCCCGGCCCACCTGTCCAATTCTTTGCCCACCATGCCCGAGGACTGGGACGCCCACGGGTGTGACGTACGCCTCCGAAGGATTCCCCACGGTCGAGCCGAACGTTTCCGCGCCCCACCGCGTCGTAGAGGAAACGCGGTAGGGAGGGGTGCTGTGCTGCGCAGAAGGGCCCGGCGCGCCCAGGGGGACGGGGCCGGACACGGCGACGACCCGCTGGACGCGGCGCAGGAACGCCGGGTGCGGGCGGTGCTCGCGCTGGGCGGGGTGCCGCAGGCCGACCTGCCGGACGGGGTGCAGCAGGTACGTCTGCGGCTGCTGGAGCGCGCGGCGAAGGGGTACGAGACGCCGCGCGACGTCTCCGCGTGGGCGGCGGTCGTCGCCTCCAACCTCGCCATGGACTGGCACCGCGCCAAGCGCCGCCAGGAGCGGCTGGGGGAGCGGCTGGCCTCGCTGCGCCAGCACGAGCACCCCTCGGGCGAGGACACCAGCGTGCTCTCCCTCGCCGTCGCGCAGGGCCTGGACGACCTGCCCGACGCCCAGCGCCAGGTGCTCGTCCTGCGCTTCTACGCCGACCTGCCGGTGCGCTCGATCGCCCGGGAACTGGGCGTTCCGGAGGGCACGGTCAAGAGCCGCCTGCACACGGCGGTCCGGGCCCTGCGCGCTCGCCTGCACGAAGACGAGGTGGTGTGACGTGACCGCCCGACCTGGACCGGGACCTGAACCCGGACACGAGAACGAACCGCACGACGAGAGCCGCGAGAGCCACGAGAAGTCCGGCAGCCACGACCACTACGGCAGCCACGACGAGCACGGCAGCCAAGACGAGCACGAGGGCCGCGACGAGCACGAGGGCTGCGACGACCACGAGAACCACGACGAGTACGAGGGTCAGGGCGGACAGGAGGGTCACGACGGTATGGACGCGTTGATGGCCGCCGTCCTCGACGTGCCCCTCGCCGGCCTCTCCGAGGAAGCCCGCGCCGATTCCGCCTACCTGGCCGCCCACCGCTCGGCGACCGCCGACGTGGCGCTCCTGCGCGAGCAGCTCGGCGTCATCGCGGACGTCCTGAGCGAGCCGGTGCGCGATCGGGCGCGGGCCGGGGAACCCGCCGCCGCGCCCACTCCGCCGCGGCGGTCGCGCCCACCGCGCCGGATCCGCCCCCTCGCCCTGCGTGTCGCCGGCGTGGCCGCCGCCGGTGCGCTGGTGCTCGGGGGCGGCTGGGTGGTCCTTCAGGTCGGCCAGGTGGCCGGTGTCGAGTCGGGCAGGAGCGCGGACAGCGGCGCCGGGTCCGACGAGAAGGCCGAGGCGTCGGCGGGCGGCGGCGCGAGCATGCTCGGCGACCCCGGCTATCTGGCCTGCGCCCGGCTCGTCGTCGAGGGGGATGTCACCGCCGTCGGGCGGGTGCCCGGCACCACCCGGGAGCGGGTCGCCCTGCATGTCACCCGCTCCTACCGGCCGGCCGGGAGCGGTCCCGAGGTCGCCTTCGAGATGGAGGAGGACATGGACCCGCTGCTGCGCGAGGGCGACCACGTCCTGGTCGCCCTCGCGAAGGGGTCCACCACCCCCGACGTCTGGGCGGTCGGCGAGCCCGACATCGCCCCGGAACGCGAGGCGCTCACCAGGGCCCTGCCCGAGACGGAGGGCGTCACCTGCGAGTAGCCCGCAGGTCCCCGCGGCGACCGGGGATGCGGGGTGCGTGGGCGGGCGGCCGTGGAACGGCGAAGGGCGGGCGCCCTGTGGACGCCCGCCCCCTGTCGACCGCTACCGGTCGACCGGTTCAACCAGTGCCGGTTACGGGGTGACCTTCTCGATCGCCACGTTGCCGATGCCCGCGACGGTGCCCCGCGCGTTCACCAGCTGGACCTGGCCGAAGAAGGCCCGGCCCGCGGGCGCGGCGGCCGCGGCGGTGACGGTCGCGGAGACCGACGCCGAGGCACCCGTGCCGAGCTTCACCGGCGTCGACCCGTCGACGTTCACGGTGCCGAGCGCGGACGAGAAGAACACGTCCAGGTAGTCGTACGCCGTCGTACCGGCCGGGACCGAGTAGCCCGCGACCTTGATGGTGTACGTGCCGGCGGCGGGCGACGGGATGGAGACCGCCTCCTCCGAGTCACCGTCGGCCTGCTGGGCGACCTGGGTGCCGGCCGCGTCGAAGACCGTCAGGTCCAGGTCGGCGGAGGCGTCGGAGACGTTGCCGATGGACACGTCGAGCGACTTGGCGCCGGCCGGGACCTCGACCGTGGTGGTCCGGGTCTCGCCGTTGGCGATGGTCGGACGGTCCGACTTGGACGAGCCGAGCGGGCCGCCGGCCAGCTTGCCGTCGATCGCGGCGAAGTTGTTCGTGACCTTCCAGGAGACGGGGGCCGGGGTGCCGACCTTCGCCTCGGGCACGGTCACGGTCGCCGGGTCGAAGGCCGCGCCGTAGACGGTCGCGTCCAGCGTGTACGGGTTGTCGAGCAGCGGCGAGGTGCGGCGCGACTCGACCTCGATCTCCCAGACCCCGGCCTGCGGGTCCTGGTACGAACGGGCGTCGGGCTTGCAGCCGTTGCCGTCGAGGTAGTTGTTGTAGCAGTAGATCGTGGAGCTGTCCTCGACCCCGACGCCGTAGGGGTGGATCGAGATGAACCGGGTCTGGCTCTTGTCCTTCAGCCCGCCGATCGCGACCTCGAACGCCTTGGCGCCCTCGGGCACGGTCAGGAAGTAGGACCGCGAGCTGTTGCGCTGCACGGTGTCCGCCGCGTGGAACGTGTAGTTCACCGGCGTCGAGACGACGACCGTGTTCAGGACCTGCTTGTCGAGACCCTCGGTCTTCGGGTCGTCGACCTCGAGGATCGCGCTGGCGATGCCCGCGGCCTTCGGCCTGGCCTGGATCTTGACGGTGACCGGCTTGTTCAGCGGCAGGTCGACCTCGTCCGCGCCGAGGATCTTGAAGGTGTGGGCCGCGTTGTTCTCGAGGTGCAGCTTGTGGCGGATCGCCTTGTCGGCGCCGGACGTACGGGTGATGGTGACGTCGTACGTCTTCTTCTGGCCGGCCTTCAGGCCGCCCTCACGGTCGTAGATGCCGGTGCCGAAGCCCGGCGTCTTCAGCGCGGAGTCGAGCGCGGTGTCGACCGGCGCCTTGACCGTGTAGTCGTGGGCGGTGGCGCCCTTCTTGATGGACTTCCAGGCGTCCACGATGTCGATGGCGCCCGCGCCCTCCTCGTACGCCTGCAGACCCTTGATGTGGTCCGCGGTCGAGGTCAGCGCCGTGCGCAGGATCGCCGGGGTGAGCGCGACCTTCGCCTGCTTGGCGGCCGAGATCAGCAGCGCCGAGGCGCCCGCGGCCTGCGGGGAGGCCATCGAGGTGCCCTGGAGCATGGAGTAGCCGGCCGGCAGGGTGTAGCCGGACTCGGCGACCGGGGCGCCCGGCAGCCAGGTCTGGGTGGTGTTGATCGCGGCGCCGGGGGCGACGAGCGTCGGCGTGAACCCGCCGTCCTCACGCGGGCCGCGCGAGGAGAAGGGCAGCAGCGCGTACTTCTTCTCCACCTGGGAGCCGTAGTTGGCGGCCCAGGTCTCCTTGGAGATGGCCGCGCCGACCGAGATCACCTTGTCGGCCAGACCGGGGTCGCCGATGGTGTTGGCGCCGGGGCCCTCGTTGCCGGCCGAGATGACCAGCTGGACGCCGTAGGTGTCGATGAGGCGCGTGTACAGCTCGGCGCGCGCGTTGTTGCCGTCGTTCAGACCCGGCAGCCCGCCGATCGACATGTTGACGATGTCGACGCCGCGGTTGGCGACCAGGTCGATCATGCCCTCGGTGAGGGCGACGTTGGTGCAGCCCGGGCCGAAGACGCAGGCGCGGGAGGAGACGATCTTCGCGCCGGGCGCGGCGCCGTTCATCTTGCCGCCGAACAGTCCGTTCGCGGCGGTGATGCCGGCGACGTGCGTGCCGTGCTCGCTGGCGATGAGGCCGATGTTGGCGAAGTCGGCCTTCTTGCCGACCCAGTCGCCGCCGTACGGGTCCATCGGCACGTCCTTGCGGATCTGCACGACGAACGGCTGCCGCTCGGCGACGTCGGTCGCCGGGTTGTCGGTGCCGAAGTACCCGATCTGGTAGCCGTCCTTGTACGGCTTCATCGCGGTGTCGTCGGTGAAGTCGCCGTTGTTGTTCACATCGACGGTGACCGTGCCGGCGGCCGCGTCGTACAGGACGCCCCACACGTCGGTGGTGTCGCCGTCGCGGTTGACGTCGCCCTTGGCGTCACCGCCCGCGGTGGCGGACTCGCGGAAGAGGCTGACCTGGTACGAGCCGGGCTTCGACGTCCAGGTCCGGCCGCCGAAGGTGAAGCCGGGCCCGGTCACGGAGGTCGTCATCGGGCGCCAGGAGGCGTCGCTGTCGAGGATCGGGTCGGTGGACGTCACCCAGTCGACGATCTTGCGCTCGCCGGTGGTGGTCTTCTGCAGCGCGGGGTGCGAGAGGTCCACACCGGAGTCGAGGATGCCGATGGTGACACCGCGGCCGTCCGCCTTCGGGTTCTTCTTCACGAAGTCGACGGCGCCCGTCTCGAAGGACGGGTTGTACGGGTTCTCGGCGGGGGTGCTCTTGTCCGGCGCGGCGTAGGTCTTCGTCTTCGCGGCGGACTTGGCGCCCTTCGCGGTGTCCGCGCTCGGCGTCGGGTCGTCGAGGGCGATGTCCTGCCGCAGGTCGATGGCGTGCACCGAGGACAGCTTGGCGGCGGCGGCGATCGCGGAGTCGGCCCGGCCCGTCGGGACGGTGGCGCGGACGTAGCCGACCTTGTCGTAGGACTGGCCCACGGAGCCGCCCTTGACCGCGTCCAGCTCCTTGGCGACCTGCTCGGTCTGGCCGGGGGCGGTCGCGACCATCAGCGTGACGTTCTTGTCGCCGGCGGCCTTGGCCTCGGCGAGGAGGTCGGCGTCGTCGGAGCCGAGCTTGTCGTGGGCGGACTTCGCGCCCGGGTCGGCCGCGGCCTGGCCGGCGTCGGCGGAGAAGGCCATGGGTATCGGTCCGGCCGCGGACAGCGCGGCCACCAGGCCCGCGGCCACGGCTATCCGGACCACACGTCTCGCGCCCGATATCGGTTCACGCTGGGGGGTGAGGGTCATCGGCATCCCTTGTAGGTAAAGGAACGAGCACCACGTGACCAGGCCGTTCCTGCCTGATCACGGTCGTCCGGAATGCGATCCCGGATGACCGCAAAGCTTTACCTAAGGGACAGCTGTTTGGGGAGAGTTGACCGAATCGAGATGCATGTATGGGGAAAACCCTCTACGAGCCCCCTGTGTGAGGGCTGTCCGCCGGTTGTGCGGGTTTCGGGTCAGACGTCCTTGGCGCGGGCGTAGTGCCGGGAGGCCTTCGCGCGGTTGCCGCAGGCCGCCATGGAGCACCAGCGGCGGGTGCCGTTGCGCGAGGTGTCGAAGAAGTGCAGCACGCAGGTCTCCTGCGCGCAGGCGCGGATCCGGTCGGGGGCGGTGGAGAGCAACTCCAGGTAGTTCCGGGCGGCCAGCCAGCCCGGCCCCCAGGCGTCGTCCCTGAACTCGGCCCGCTCGCCGGGCCCTTCATTGGTGAGGGTGGGCCGGATCCGCCCCTGTCCGAGCACGGCGTCGACGCCGGCGATGTCCGCCGGGCCGTCCATCGCCGCCTTGAGCGCGTCGCGCGCCTGGAGGGTGTGCCGCAGGGTCGCCGTGTCGGCCGTGAACCGTTCGCCCAGCCCGTTCGCGGCGAGCCACACGGCCAGCCCGTCGGTGTCCCGCAGGAGATCCCGCACGGTCCCCTCCTGCGTCCACCGCGTGTTGAGCAGGTCGAGCGCGAGGGGCTCCCCGGTGAGGGGTCGGGGGTCGGGGGCGGCGGTGACGGACATCGGGACTCCTTTCGTCCTAACCGCCTAAGAGTACGTGACCGGTTGACAGGTGCGTCTCTAACCTTTAACTTCAATGAGAAAGGTTATATCCGCAGCTCGTCCGAGAGGACGGTCGATCATGGGCGTCTACCACTCCGGCTCACGTGCGGTGCAGGACCGCGTCGGGGTCCGCGACCTCGCCGATCACATGGGCCGGGCGATCGGTGAGGGCATCAGGCCGGTCGTCGCCGCATTCCTGGAGCTCCAGCCGCTGCTGGTCCTGGGTGCCGCCGACCCGGTGGACGGCAGGGTGTGGGCGTCGGCGTTCACCGGGGCCCCCGGCTTCGTCCGGGCCACCGGACCCCGGCGGATCTCGGTCGCCACGGGCGCCTCTCGCACGTCGGGCGGTGCGGGTGCCCCGGGGGGTGTGGAGGACTCGGGGGGTGTGGAGGCCTCGCGCGTGTCGGCCGGTGCGGACGGGCCGCTTTCGGCCGACCCTCTCGCTACCGCTTTGGGCACCCCCGGGACTCCCGTCGGCACGATCGTCCTCGATCCGCGCACGCGTCGCCGCTTGCGCCTGAACGGCCGGCTGCGGCCCACCCCGCGCGGGTTCGCCGTCGAGACCGACCGGGTGTTCGCCAACTGTCCCAGGTACCTGCAACGCAGGGCGGCCTACGAGACGGTCGACCGCACGCCCGGCAGCCCCCGGCGCGGCGCTGAACTGACCGCCGGGCAGCGCGACTTCGTCACCGCATCCGACACCTTCTTCCTCGCCACCGTCCATCCCGGCGGCACCGGCGCCGAAGTCGGTCACCGCGGTGGCGGCCCCGGCTTCGTGCACGTCACCTCACCGCGCACGCTCGCCTGGCGCGACTACCCCGGCAACTCCATGTTCCTCACCCTGGGCAACCTCGCCGCCGACCCCCGCGCCGGCCTGCTGTTCCTCGACTGGACGACGGGCCGCACCCTCCAGCTCACCGGCGAGGCCCGCACGCGGTTCGCCCCCGACGGGGAACGTACGGTCCTGTTCACCGTCGCGGAGGCGGTCGACACCCCCTCCGCGCTCCCGCTGCGCTGGTCCGCGCCGGAATACTCCCCTGCGAACCCGGACCCGACCCGCTAGCGTCCCTCCATGCGCCAGAAGTTGAGGGTGGCGGCCTATGCCGTCTGCGTCCGTGAAGGACAGCTCCTGCTCGCCCGTTCACCGGCCCCCGACGGCACGCGCGAGTGGGTGCTGCCCGGCGGTGGAATGGAGCACGGCGAGGATCCCCTCGACACCGTCGTGCGCGAACTGGACGAGGAGACCGGCTACCGCGTCGAGGTGACCGGCCTCCTCGGCATCGACTCCGCCCACCACACCTCGCGCCGCGAGCGCCTGCGCGGCCCCGTGGACCACCACGGCGTCCGCATCGTCTACGAGGGCCGGGTCGTCGGGGGCGAGCTGCGTAACGAGGTCAACGGCTCCACCGATCTGGCCGCCTGGCACGACCTGGACGCGGTGTCCGCCCTCACCAGGGTCCGGCTGGTCGACGTCGCGCTGAAGCTGTGGCGCGAACGGCCGGTGGACGGACGGGTGTTCGTGCCACCACCGGCGGCCCCGAAGATGTGAGCCGCACCCTGCGGGATGATTCGCCCCACGTCCCCGACCGCAGTGGCCTGGACGGAGGCTGCGGCGACTCGTTCCGCGTCCACCCCAACCCTCGCCGCGAGCCGCGAGCCGCGAACGCTTCGGCCGGACGCGGATGATCGCCTCCTACGTGGCCCTGACCGACCGGGGGTACGCGGGAGCCGACGTGACGGTCACCTCGTCGGGAGGCGACTGAGGAACGCGGCGGGGGCGGGGCGTCCTCCCCGCCGCAGCCACGGCGCCAGCTGTGCCACGCCGAACGCCGCCTCGGCCGCCAGGAACAGCCACAGCACCCCCGGGGCGCCGTGGGTCGCCGCGTACGTCAGCCAGGCCGAGAACAGGACGCGCGCGGCGCCGTCGTAGAGGCCGTGCACCGGCAGCGTCCCGACCAGGCGCAGCAGCGCCCAGACGACCACCACCGATCCCATCAGGTTCGCGAACAGGGTCTGCACCGGGTCGAGTCCGGGGAAGGAGCCCAGCCCCCACGCCCGGCTCCATGACGACAGCGCGTCATGGACCAGCGCGAAGGTCCACGGCGTCGCGAAACCGGCCGTGACGACGAGGTCGTACCAGGCGCTCGCGCGGACGACACGGAGGTAGGACGGGCGGGCGGGATCGAGGACAGGCAGGGGAGGGTGAGGGGGAGTGGACGCGGAAGTGGTCATGAGGCCGACGCTAAACACTGGACTACGCTCCAAGGTCAAGCGCCGGACCGCTACCTGACGGAGCCTCACGCATGCGCATCGGAGAACTGGCCGCCCGTACCGGCACCACCCGGGACACCATCCGTTTCTACGAGCGGGTCGGCCTCGTCGAGGGCCGCCGACTGCCCAACGGGTACCGCGACTTCGCGCCGGAGACGGTGGAGTGGCTGGCCTACGTCCGCACCGCGCAGACGCTGGGATTCACCCTCGCGGAGATCGCCCGGCACGGCGGGGAACTGCGCGAGGCCCCCGACTCCGCGGCCGCCCTCTCCGCCCTCTTCGAGCAGAAGATCCGGATCGTCGACGCCCGGATGGCCGAACTCGCCGCCCTGCGTGCCGAACTCACCGACCGCGTCGGCACCGGCTGCCCCCTTCGTACGGTGACGGCGTGACGGCGTGACGGCATGAGAGCGTGACGGCATGAGAGCGTGACGGTTGACGGCATGACGGCATCCCGCCGTGACGGCACGAGGAGGGGCCGTCGGGTCACACCCGACGGCCCCTCCTCTCCTCGGCTTCCTCTCCTGGTCCCGCCCCGGTCCGTCACTACCGGGGCAGCACCACGACATACGCGGCCGGGGCCCGGTCGCCCGAGGCCATCAGTGCCGTGCGGACCACCGCCGCCTGCTGTTCCATCGTGTCCCTCAGCTTCTTCGGCGTGATGTGCACGACCGTGATGCCGAGCCGCTCCAGATGCTCCCGCTTACGGGCGTACTCCGACCAGAGCGCGTCCTCGTCCTGCCTCGGCGCCCGGGTGTCCAGTTCGACCGCCACCGCCTGCTCCGGCCAGTACGCGTCAAGACCGCCCAGGTGGGGGCCGCCCGGCAGGCGCAGGTCCGCGTTCCACACCGGGTCGGGGAGGCCGTACTCGCAGACCATCGTGTACAGGCGCTCCTCCGCGATCGCGCGGCCCTCCGCGAGCAGCGAGTCCACCGCGTCCACCACGTGCGGGCGGCTCAGCAGCTTGGCGTTGTTCAACTCCCGTACCACCGCCGTCGGTTCGCAGTACCTCCCGCGTACCGCCTCCGACAGCAGCCGCCGTACCACCCCCGCGTCCGTCAGCTGTGCCACCGCGTCGGCCAGTGCGCGCGGCACCGGCGCCACCGGGACTCCGGTCGCCTGCTCGGGGGCCGGCAGGGTGGCCGCACGGACGACGTGGGCGCAGCCGGTCGAGCGCAGCCTGCGCAGGCGCGGGACCAGGACGTCGATGTGCTCCATGGACATGAGCGGGGGAGCGGACGAGAGCCCGTGCAGGTTCAGGGCCGCCAGCCCGGTGATCATCGCCTCCTTGTACACCGGCCGGTGCGGGTCCCCCGAGCCCGGCTGGACCGGTACCGCGGGCGGCGGCGTCGCCGTGTCGCGGCCCGCGTACATGAGCACCGCGTGCAGCCGCTCCTCGCTGGTCGGTGGGCCCGGGTGGAGCAGATACACGCCGGGGAGAAGCTGCTGCCAGGGGCCGCCGGGACGGCACCGCTCGTTCGCCTCGGCCGAGGCGACGCCCTGTGCGCGGAGTCGGCCCGCCGTCGTGACGCGGCGCTGTACCTCCGACAGGTGGCGGACGGGGCGGGGGGGCGCCGAGGGGACCTGGGGGAGCGGGGTGTTGTGGTGGTTCATGCAACCTGGATTCCGCGTCCGGTCGGCCTCTTAACCGCTGTTACACGCCCGTCGACAAACCGGGACAACCTCGCCCTAAAGGACGGGTGTTCGGATGCCGATGGCGCACCGAAAACCCCTGGTCCCGAATGGGGGCGCCAGGGGTTACGGGTCGGATTGCCTGAATTCCGTAACGGTGACGGTCGGCGGAATTCATGGCCAAAGATCTCAGTCGGTACCGGCCTCCGAGCCAACTGCCTCCGAGTCGCTCGTCCACGGGCCGACTGCCTCCGCGCCCCGCGCCTCCGCGTCGCTCGCTTCCAGGCCGCTCGCCTGTGCCCGCAGGGACCGTGCCAGGTCGTCGCGCGCCTCGAGCACCAGCCGTCGCAGCGCCGGGGCCGCCGACTCGTGCGCCGTCAGCCACGCGTCCGTCGCCTCCAGCGTCGCCGGGGAGTCCTGGAGCGACGGGAACAGGCCCTTGACGACGGTCATCGCGATCTGGATCGACCGCTCGGCCCAGATCCGCTCGATCGACGCGAAGTACTTCTCCGCGTACGGCGCGAGCAGCTCCCGCTGCGAGGGCTGGTCGAGTCCCGCGATCGTCGCCTCCACCAGCGCGTTGGAGAGCGAGTCCGACTCCGTCAGCTGCGCCCACGCCTGCGCCTTGACCGCCGCCGACGGACGGGCCGCGAGACAGCGGACCTGGTGCCGCTTGCCGGACGCCGTGTCGTCCCGGGCCAGTTCGGCCGCCAGCGCCTTCTCGTCGGCGAGCCCGTGCACGACCAGCGGCTCCAGGAACACCCAGCGCAGCTCCTGGTCCACCACCAGACCGTCGATCTCCGCGGTGCCGTCCAGCAAGCCCTTGAGCAGCTCGAAGTCGGACCCGGAGGACGCCACCGTCGCGAAGAAGCGCGCCCAGGCCAGCTGGTGCTCGCTGCCCGGCTCGGCCGCCCGCAGATCCCGCAGCGCGACGCCGGCCACCAGCTCCTCGCCCGTCCGGCGCCACGACCGCGGCGCGTAGTGGACCAGCGCCGAGTCCACCCACGCGTGCAGCATCTGAAGGACGCCGATGTCGGACTCGCGGTGCGCGAAGCGCGTCACCAGGTCCACGAAGCCGGACGCGGGCAGCAGCGCGTCCCGGGTCAGGTTCCACAGCGCCGACCAGCACAGGGCACGGGCCAGCGGGTCGGTCATCGAGCCCAGGTGCTCGCGCAGCGTGGCCAGCGAGGTCTCGTCGAAGCGGATCTTGCAGTACGTCAGGTCGTCGTCGTTGACCAGCACCAGTTCCGGGGCCTCGGCGCCGGCCAGCTCCGTGACGACCGTACGCGGACCGTCGACGTCCGTCTCGGCGCGCGCGTACCGCACGAGAGCGCCGTCCTCGCGGCGGTACAGGCCGATCGCGACCCGGTGCGGCCGCAGTTCCGGGTACGCCTCGGCGGCCTCCTGGAGCACGGCCAGCTCGTCGATCCGGCCCTGCGGGTCCAACAGCACCTGCGGGGTCAGCGAGTTCACGCCCGCCGTCTGGAGCCAGGACCGCGCCCAGCCACCCATGTCCCGGCCGCTGGTCTCCGCGAGCACCGACAACAGGTCGCCGAGGCGCGTGTTGCCGTACGCGTGCCGCTTGAAGTAGCGCCGCGCGCCCTCGAGGAACGCGTCCTGGCCGACGTACGCCACCAGCTGCTTCAGGACGGAGGCGCCCTTGGCGTAGGTGATGCCGTCGAAGTTCAGTTTCGCGTCCTGGAGGTCGCGGATGTCGGCGGTGATCGGGTGGGTGGAGGGCAGCTGGTCCGCGCGGTAGGCCCACGCCTTGCGGCGGTTGGCGAAGGTGATCCAGGCGTCGGTGAAGCGGGTCGCGCCGACGTTCGCGAACGTGCCCATGAAGTCGGCGAAGGACTCCTTCAGCCACAGGTCGTCCCACCACTCCATGGTGACCAGGTCGCCGAACCACATGTGCGCCATCTCGTGCAGGATGACGTTCGCCCGCGCCTCGTACGACGCCTGCGTCACCTTGCCCCGGAAGATGTACTCCTCGCGGAAGGTCACCAGACCCGGGTTCTCCATCGCGCCGAGGTTGTACTCGGGCACGAACGCCTGGTCGTACTTGCCGAACGGGTACGGGTAGTCGAAGTGGTCGTGGAAGAAGTCCAGGCCCTGCTTGGTGACGAGGAAGACGTCCGCGGAGTCGAAGTGGGGCGCCAGACCCCTGCGGCACATCGCGCCGAGCGGGATCTCCAGGGTCGTGCCGTCACCCAGGTCGCGCGTGTACGTGTCCGTCACGTAGTGGTACGGGCCGGCCACCACACAGGTGATGTACGTCGAGATCGGCTTCGTCTCCGCGAAGCGCCACACCCCGTCGGCACGCTCGCCGAGGCCGTTGCTCCACACCACCCACTCCTCGGGCGCCCGCACCTCGAAGCGGAACGGCGCCTTGAGGTCGGGCTGCTCGAAGCCCGCGAACACCCGGCGCGCGTCGGCCGGCTCGTACTGCGTGTACAGGTAGACCTCGCCGTCCTCCGGGTCGACGAAGCGGTGCAGGCCCTCACCGGTGCGGGAGTAGGCGCACTGGGCGTCGACGACCAGCTCGTTCTCCGCGGCCAGCTCCTCCAGCAGGATCCGGGCGCCGTCGAAGACCTCCCCGGGGTCGAGGTCGCGGCCGTTGAGGGTGACGGACGTCACGCCCGGCGCGATCAGGTCCGCGAAAGTGGACGCGCCGGGCTCGTTGCAGCGGAAGCGGATCGTGGTGACCGACCGGAAGGTGCGGGGCTCGTCGCCGGGCCGGTCGCCCACCGCCGACCTGATGTCGAGGGACACGTCGTACCCGTCGACGGACAGCAGGGCGGCCCGCTCCCGGGCCTCGTCACGGGACAGGTTCTCACCGGGCACGGCGGTACTCCCTCGGAGCGTTGGACATGGGGCTTTCGGACAGCAGCGATCCTGTCACGTGCTCCTGACGCGGGGCAGCAGGGAATGTGCGGCACGGGCGGCGGTGTTCAGGGGAGAAAGGCTCATCTCTGAAGATCTCTTGAGGAGACACATGTCCGAGAAGACCCCCGTCGACTTCTGGTTCGACCCGCTGTGCCCGTGGGCCTGGATGACCTCCCGGTGGGTGCTGGAAGTGGAGAAGGTCCGTGACATCGAGGTCCGCTGGCATCTGATGAGCCTCGCCGTCCTCAACGAGGACAAGCTCGACGAGCTGCCCGCGGAGTACCGCGAGCTGCTCGAGGTCAAGGCCTGGCAGCCGGTGCGGGTGGTCGCCGCCGCCTGGCAGCTGCACGGCGCCGACATCCTCGGCCCCTTCTACACGGCGCTCGGCACCCGCATCCACAACAACGGCGAGGGTCCGACCGTGGAAGCCATCGCGGGCGCGCTCGCCGACGTCGGTCTGCCCGCGTCCCTGATCGAGTACGCCGAGCAGTCGGACTTCGAGTTCGACGCCCAGCTGCGCGCCTCCCACAAGGAGGGCATCGAGAAGGTCGGCCAGGACGTCGGCACTCCCGTCATCGCCGTCCCCGGCCCCGACGGCGAGCAGATCGCCTTCTTCGGCCCCGTGGTCACCCCCGCCCCGAAGGGCGAGGAGGCCGCCCGCCTCTGGGACGGCACCCTCGCGGTCGCCTCGGTCCCCGGCTTCTACGAGATCAAGCGCAGCCGCAGCAAGGGCCCCGACTTCAGCAACCTGTGACGGCGGTGGTGCCCCGCGAGCCACCCTCGCGGGGCACCATGGACCCCATGACGGAGATCGACACCTCGGTACCGCACTCGGCCCGTATCTGTATGGTGCGCCCGGACGCGGCGACGCCTCCGCTCCCGGTCGGCCGGCACGGCGGCCCGGGCCGCAAGCCGTAGGACAGGCATCCGTGATGCGCGCGTCACGGATGCCCACGACGCGCGCACGGCCACGGTGGCCCGGGATGCCGGGATGCGGGCCTTCGGCCGGCGCCCCGCCCCGGGCTTCACGGCCCTGCGGCAGGCGTCACGGCCGGCGCAGCAGCCCCCGCTCCATGGCCACCACCACCGCCCGGGTCCGGTCGTTCACGTCGAGCTTGGCGAACAGGCGCAGCAGATGGGTCTTCACGGTGGCCTCCGAGATCACCAGACGCCGGCCGATCTCGGCGTTGGTCAGCCCGTCGGCGACCGCGCCGAGGACGTCCGTCTCCCGGGCGGTCAGCGCCTCCTGGGCCGGCCGCCTCAGCCGGGCGACCAGCTTCTCCGCCACCCGGGGCGCGAGCACCGTCTCCCCGCGCGCCGCCGCGCGGATCGCGTCGACGAGCTGCTCACGCGTGGTGTCCTTCAGCAGATAGCCGATGGCACCGGCCTCCACCCCGCGCTCGATGTCCGCGTCCGTGTCGTACGTCGTCAGGATCAGCACCCGGGTGCGCGGATGACGGGCGACGATCTCGGTCGTCGTCGTGACCCCGTCGAGCACGGGCATCCGCAGATCGACCAGAGCCACGTCGGGGTCGTGCCGTTCGACGAGGTCGAGCGCGGCGCGGCCGTCGCCCGCCGCACCGACGATCTCGATACCGTCCTCCCCGGCCAGCAGGGCCACCACCCCGGCCCGCATCACGGTGTGGTCGTCGACCACCACGACCCGCAGTGTCGACGTCCGCTCGCTCATGCCGTTCCCTCCGTGCCCCCGGCCAGCGGGATCGACGCCAGGATCCGCGTCCCGTCCCCGACCGAACTGGTCACCGTCAGCCGTCCGCCCAGTTCCGCCACCCGCTTGCGCATCCCGTCCAGCCCGAAGCCACTCGACTCCTCCACCGTGAACCCGGCGCCGTCGTCGGTGATCTCCAGCTCCACCCCGTACGGGCGCCGGGCCAGCACCACGCCGACCGTGGAGGCCCGGGCGTGCTTGCGCACGTTGGCCAGGGACTCCTGGGTGCAGCGCAGCAGCGTGATCCGGGTCCGCTGGTCGCAGTCGAGGTCCGCCAGGCCGGCCTCCACGGTCAGCCCGGTGTCCTCGACGAAACGGTCCAGGACCCGCCGCAGGGTCAGCACCACGGAACCGGCCACCACCGCGCCCGGCTGCCCGCCCGAACCCACCAGCTCCCTTGCCTCCGCGAGGTTCTCGCGGGCCGTCGACTCGATCGACCGCACCTGCTGGGCGCTGCGCGCCGGATCGGCCGCCAGGCCTGCCCGGGCCGCCTCCGCCAGCACCACGATCGACGCGAAGCCCTGCGCGAGGGTGTCGTGGATCTCGCGCGCCAGCCGCTCCCGCTCGTCCGCCGCGCCCTGCCGCTGGTGCGCCTCCGAGAGCCGCGCCTGGGTTCGCTCCAACTCCTCGATGAGCAGCGCCCGTTCGGCGCTCTGCGCGACCACCGAGTGCGCCCACAGTCCGATCAGCACCCCCACCGCGACGACGATGAGGGTGGACACGGCCGTCTCGCCGAGGAACTCCGCCGACCAGCCCTGCAGGAGCCAGCTGCCCAGCAGGGTAGAGGCGGTGGCGAGGCCGAGGAACCCCATGGACGTCCTCGGGGTCCGCCCGAACATCCAGTAGTGCGGCAGCGTCACCATGAACAGCGCCGCGTAGCTGGTGCGCAGATACGCCAGCCCGCCGAGCGCGAGCACCAGCACCGAGAGATAGCCGTGCGGCCGTACGACGGGGTTGTCCGGGAAGCGGTCGAGGAGCGCGTAGCAGAGCACCACGCTGCCCAGCAGCCCGAGCGCCTCGTACATGGCCCCGCCGGGCCGGCCCAGCGTCGCGATCCCGACGGCCATCGCGGCGAACAGCACCCAGCACACCGCGTTCCAGCGGCGCAGGGAGGTGGTCCAGAAGACGTCGGCGGAGGTCCCGGCGAGAGCGGTCATACCGATCAACGTACGTCGACCACCGGCCGCTCGGGGGGCACTTGGGCCCGCGCGCCCGCCGTTCCCCGGTCGGGGCGCGACGGCCACCAGCTCCGCTCGCCGAGCAGCAGCATCACCGCCGGCAGGATCAGGATGCGCACGACGAAGGCGTCCAGCAGGACGGCCGCCGCGAGCACGAACCCGATCTGCTTCATCTCGATGATATGGAGGAAGACGAAGCTCACGAAGACCGTCGTCATCACGACGGCCGCGCTGGTCACCACGCTCGCCGACCGGCGGACCCCGTCGAGCACCGCCTGCCGGGTCGCGGCCCCCGCGAGCACGGCCTCCCTGATCCGGCTGACGACGAACACCTGGTAGTCCATGGAGAGCCCGAAGAGGATCACGAACAGGAACAGCGGGACGCGCGACCCGATCGAGCCGGTGGAGTGGAAGTCCAGCAGCCCTTCGGCCCAGGTGTGCTGGAAGACGAGGACCAGCAGCCCGAGCGCGGCCGCCGCCGACAGCAGATTCAGTACGACTCCGATCAGGGCGAGGGCGACGGAGCGGAACGCGTACAGCGTCATCAGAAAGGTCACCAGCAGCAACGCCCCCAGAACGAGCGGCAGTTTGCCGTTCTGGTGGGCCGGATAGTCGGTGTACCGGGCCACGTCACCGCTCACGCCGTACTCGGCGCCGCTGATCCGGCCGACCGTGGCGGGCAGGTAGTCGTCGCGCAGGTGGCCGAGGGAGGCATGGGCCTGGTCGGAGTCGCCCAGGTACGGCACGTGCAGTTCGAGGGTGCTGATCCGGTGGTCGGCGGAGGTGCGGAGCCGGTGCGTGCCGGTGAACAGGGGGTCGGTGTCGGTCAGCCCGGCCAGCTCGTCCAGCGCGTCGGTGACCTCGTCGGCCCGGGTGGCGTCGGCGCGCACGACCACCTGGTGGGTGACCCGCTGCTGCGGGAAGGCCTCGTTCAGCCGGTCGTAGACCCGCATCGCGGGGATCTCGCGGGAGTGGGTGTCCCGGCTCATCTCCGTGATGTGCAGTCCGGCCAGCGGGACGACGAGTGCGAGCAGGGCGAGGACGGAGACACCGAGGGTGGCGAGGGGGTGCCGGGCGGCGGGACGCAGCAGCGCGGTCCAGACCCGTCCGCCGCTCTCGCCGCGGGGACGGCGGACGGGCTTCCCCCGCGCCGCCCGGCGCGCGGCCCCGCGCTCCGCGCGCCTGCCCAGCACCGTCAGCAGCGCGGGGAGCGCCGTCAGGGAGCTGGCCATCGCGACCAGGACGACCACGACGGTGCCGGTGGCGAGCGAGGAGAAGATGACGTCCGAGGCCAGGTACAGCGTGGCCGTGGAGGCGACGACCGCGAACCCGGAGACCACCACCGCCCGGCCCGAGGTGGCCGCCGCCAGCTCCACCAGCGCCTCGGAGCTCAACCGTCCCCCGCCGCGGGCCCGTTCCTCCCGCTCCCGCTTCAGATGGAACAGCGTGTAGTCGACGCCGACGGCGAGGCCGATCATCAGGATGACGTTGGTGCCGACCCCGGTGTCCGGGGAGACGTGCGAGGCCACCATCGACAGGCCGACGGCCGCCGCGATCGACGACAGCGCGAGCAGCAGCGGCACGGCGGCCATGGTGAGCGAGCCGAACACGACGAGCAGGGTCAGCAGGGTGACCGGCAGGGTGATCTTCTCGGAGAGGGCGAGGTCGTCACCGCGCTGTTCGTCGACCCCCTTGCTGATGGAGGGACTGCCGGTCTCCTGGAGCAGGAGTTCCGGGTGGGCCCGCTGGACGGCCGAGGTCTGCGCGGTGAGGGCGTCGACCTTGTCCTTGGCGTCTCGCTCCTCGCCCCTGAGGGCCACCTCGACCATGAGGATCCGGCCGTCGGCGGAGCGGACCGGCGCGGCCACCTCCGCGACCTCGGGCAGCCGCCTCATCCGGGCGGTGAGATCCCGCACGGCGGCGTCGGCCGCTTCGGCGCCGGGGGCGCCCGACCGCGCGGAGATCAGCACCTGCTCGGCGGATCTGCGTTCCAGGTGACCGCCGGCCGCCATGGCCTCGGCCCGACCTGCCTCACCGACCCGGTAGTCGGCCGTCCTCGCGCTGTTCATCCCGACGGCACCGCCGGCCGCCAGGCACAGCTCCACGAACACCAGCCAGCCGACGATCGCCCGCCAGGGGTGCCGCGCGCTGGAACGCGCCATGCGCACAGTGAGTGAGTTCATGTCCAAGAGCCTTGCTGGGCAGGACAGTTGGCGGACAGAGGTGCCCGGTTGAACTTGCCGTCCACCGATCGGTCGACCCGGGAAGGGGGGCTACCCCCCGCCCCCGACCTGGGCGCTGCCTAGGCGGCCGACCCCGGAGGCGTCCGGAACTCCTCCGGCAGATCGAAGCCGGACTTCCAGTTGAAGTAGGACTGCACCCGCACGCAGCCTTCGCGGGTGCAGCGCCGGTACTTGTGGAGATCCGCCCGGTGGATCCGCACCTGCGCCTGCCTCAGGGCGAAGGCCCTCTCGTCGCCGAGCAGCTGCCGGAAGTGCTGGTCGGTGTCCCCGCAGCTGGGGCAACGCCTCTTCGGAAGACCCATGCGGGCCACTGTCGCCCGGAACGGCCGCCCTTGGGAAGCCCCCACGCCCGCCCCCGCACACGGGAGCGGCCCCGCGAGTCATGTCCTCGCGGGGCCGCTCCTTCGTTCCGCCCGCCGCCGTGAAGGGTGAGAAGACGATCACGAGGCAGGACGTTTCGCGGCCGGCTCAGGGCGCGGGCGCGGGTCCCCCTTGCACCTCTTTATTGCATAACACTTGCAGGTGCCAGCTTGCAACAACAAGCCGCTTCCGGGCAACAGGAAGGCCCCCACATGTCTCCACGTGGGGGCCGTCCGAGTGCGGGCGAGGGCCAGGCCGCTCAGGCCGCGGCCCTGCTAGGCAGCTACGGAGGTGTAGTGCGCCGCGTCGCCCTCGATCGAGTAGCTCTCCTTGCCCTCGATGCCGACCGGGATGTCGCCCGCGACCGTCACCCGGTGCAGGCGGCGGGGCTTGCCGTCGTAGTTGTCGACCGCGTAGTGCTGCGTGATGCGGTTGTCGAACAGGACCAGCTGGTTCTCCGACCAGCGGTGGCGCAGGATGTTCTCCGGCCGGGTGACGTACGACTGGAGCAGGTCGAGGATCTTGCGGGACTCGGCCACCGACAGGCCCACGATGCGCTGCGCGAACCCGCCGATGAACAGGCCCCGCTCGCCGGTCAGCGGGTGGACGCGGACCACCGGGTGGACCGTGCGGTACTTGATCGAGGTGAACTGGGCGCGGGCGGCGGCCTGCTCCTCGTCGACCGCCTCCTGCGGCACCGCGTAGTCGTAGTCGTTGGTGTGCTCGGCCCACAGGGTGTCGGCGAGCCGCCTGAGCGGCTCGGGCAGCTGGCGGTAGGCCGCCGCCGAGCTGGTGATCAGGGTCTCGCCGCCGTACGGCGGGAGGACCAGGCTGCGCAGGGTGCTGGCCTGCGGCGGGTTGAGGACGAAGGTGACGTCCGTGTGCCAGTGGTTCGCGGCGCGGCCGCGCTCGCTGTCGACCGGCAGCACGTTCGGGGCGCCGTCGACGGCCGGCACGGTCGGGTGCGCGGTGGTGAGGTCGCCGAAGTGGCGGACGAAGGCCTGCTGGCCCTCGTCGTCCAGGTCCACGTCGTCGAAGACCAGGGCCTTGTGGACGTTGAGCGCCTCACGCAGGGCTGTGTAGGTCTCCTCGTCGAGGGGCTTGGCGATGTCGACGCCGGACACCCGGGCGCCGATGTTCGCGGTGACCTTGCGGATCTCGATGCTCATGGCAGAGGCCTTTCGGACGGGTCAGACGAGGGCGGGTGCGGGAGCGTTCACGTACTGGTTGGCGGGGCGCGGAAGGCCGTACCTCTCGCGCAGCGTGGTGCGCGGGCCGTACTCGGTGCGCAGCAGACCGCGGGCGCGCAGGATCGGGACGACGTGGTCGACGAAGGCGTCCAGGCCGGAGGGCAGGACCGCGGGCATGATGTTGAACCCGTCGGCGGCGCCCTGGGTGAACCAGGTCTCGATCGCGTCGGCGACCTGCTCGGGCGTGCCCGCGAAGGTGAGGTGCCCGCGCCCGCCGCCCAGCCGCCCGATCAGCTGCCGCACGGTGAGGCGCTCGCGCCGGGCCAGCTCCACCACCAGGGTGTAGCGGCTCTTGGCGCCCTCGATCGCGCTCTCCGGCGGCAGATCGGCGGGCAGCTCCGAGTCCAGCTCCAGCGTGCCCGGCTCCAGTTGGAGCAGCTGCTCCAGCCGCTGGACCCCGTGCGTGTGCACGATGTGGTTCTCCAGGACCTGCTCGTATCCGCGGGCCTCGGCCTCCGTCGAGCCGATCACCGGGACGATCCCGGGCAGCACCTTGATGTGCTCGGGATCCCGGCCGGCCTGCCGGGTGCGTGACTTCAGGTCGGCGTAGAACGCCTGCGCGTCGGCGAGCGTCTGCTGCGCGGTGAACACCGCCTCCGCGTACCGGGCCGCGAACGTCTTGCCGTCCTCGCTCGATCCCGCCTGCACCAGCAGCGGGTAACCCTGCGGCGACCGCGGGACGTTGAGGGCGCCCTCGACGCTGAAGTACGTCCCCTGGTGCCGGGGTGGGTGGACCTTCGCGTCGTCGCCCCAGACGCCGGCCGCCTTGTCGGCGACGATCGCGTCGTCCTCCCAGCTGTCCCAGAGCTTCAGTGCCACGTCGAGGAACTCGCCGGCGCGGGCGTACCGCTCGGCGTGCGCGGGCTCGGCGTCCAGACCGAAGTTGCGGGCTGCCTCGGCGCCGGCGGTGGTGACGATGTTCCAGCCCGCCCGGCCGCCGCTGATGATGTCCAGGGAGGCGAACTTGCGGGCCAGGTTGTAGGGCGAGTTGTAGGAGGTGGAGGCGGTGGCGATGAGGCCGATGTGCCGGGTGGCCGTGGCCAGCGCGGTGAGCAGGGTGAGCGGCTCCAGGGCGCCGGCCGGCCGCTGGGCGATGTTGCCCCAGAGCTGCGGCCCGTCGGCGAGGAAGAGGGAGTCGAAGGTGCCGCGTTCGGCGATCCGCGCCAGGTGGACGTAGTGGTCCAGCTCCACATGGGCGTACGGGTCGCTCTCCGGGAGCCGCCAGGACGCCTCGTGGTGGCCGGTGTTCATCAGGAACGCGTTGAGGTGGAGCTGGCGTCCGTTGTCAGCCGTGGTCACTTGTGGTCCTCCGTGACGCCCAGGGCGGCGAGCAGCCGTTCGCGGTACTCGCCGAGCAGCGGGTCCCGGTACGAGCGCGGGTGCGGGCGGTCGATGGTCAGGTCGAGGCCGATACGGCCGTGGTCGAGGACGAGGACCCGGTCGGCGAGCACGATCGCCTCGTCCACGTCATGGGTGACGAGCAGTACGGAAGGCCGGTGGCGCTCCCACAACTCGCGCAGCAGGCTGTGCATCTTGATGCGGGTGAGTGCGTCCAGGGCGCCGAACGGCTCGTCCGCGAGCAGGAGTTCGGGTTCGCGGACCAGTGAGCGGGCGAGCGCCGCACGCTGCGCCTCACCGCCGGACAGCTCGTTGGGCCAGGCCCGTTCGCGGCCCTTCAGCCCCACTTCGGCGAGGGCTTCGCGGCCCTTCTGGTCCGCCTCCTTGCCGTCCAGGCCCAGCAGTACGTTGTCCAGCACCCGCCGCCAGGGCAGCAGCCGGGAGTCCTGGAAGACCACCGACACCCGCTCCGGGGCCGTGAGCTGCCCGCTTCCGGCGACCTCGTGGTCGAGGTGGGCGACCGCCCGCAGCAGGGTGCTCTTGCCGGACCCGCTGTGCCCGAGGAGCGCCACGAACTGTCCGGCGGGAATGTCCAGGTCGATGCCGTCGAGTACCGTGCGATCCTCGAAAGACCTCGTCAGGCCGCGCAGTTGGACGGCGGCGGAGCGGGTCAGCTGCTCAGTGTGCGGCGCCACGACAGCACCCTCCGTTCGATGAGACGGACCGCGCTGTCGGAGATGAGACCGAAGACGCCGTAGATGAGGAGGCCGACCAGGATGACGTCCGACTGGCCGTAGTTCTGGGCCTGGAACATCAGGTAGCCGAGGCCGCTGGTGGCGTTGATCTGCTCCAGGACCACCAGTCCCAGCCAGGAGCCGGTCACCCCGAGCCGGAGTCCCACGAAGAATCCGGGCAGCGCGCCGGGTATCACGATCTGCCGGATGAACTGGACCTTCGACAGGCCCTGCACCTCGGCGAGTTCGACGAACCGGTTGTCGATGCCGGACAGCGCGGCATGCGTGTTGAGGTAGATCGGGATGTAGACGACGATGGCGATGATCGCGATCTTGAAGGTCTCGCCGATGCCCAGCCAGAGGATGAACAGCGGGATCAGACCCAGGGTCGGGATCGCCCGGTTGAGCTGCACACTCCCGTCGATCAGCGCCTCCCCGGTCCGGGTCAGCCCCGACGCCAGCGCCAGCACCACCCCGGCGGTCAGGCCGATCGCGAAGCCGTACGCGGCGCGCTCCAGCGAGGTGAGGACGTCAGTGGCCAGCGTCCCGTCGGTCCACAGGTGGACGCCGGTCCTCAGCACCGTCCAGGGCGCCGGGATCGCCCCGGTGTCCAGCTGCCCGGCGGCCGAGGCGGCGGCCCACAGGGCGATGAGCAGCAGGGGCCCGACGAGCCGGGAGGCCGGCCACGGTTTGCCGGGAGCGAGTCCGCGGCGCCGGCGGCGACGGACCCGGCCCCCGCCCTCGGCGGCCACGGCGTCGGCGACGGCGGGCGCCGTGGCCGCGGTCGCGCTGGTGCTCCCGCTCTCGCTGGTGCTCGTGCTCGTGTCCGTGCTGGTGTCCGTGCCCTTGCGCTCGCCCGTGCTGGTGTCCGTCCTCGTGCGCTCGCTCGTGCTGGTGTCCGTGCTTGCACTGGTGGTCATGGCGGTCAACTCCGGTACTCGGCTGCAACGGACTTGGCGGCGATGCCCTCGAAGCGGTGGTCGAAGAGCGAGGCGACGTCGAACTTCTTCACGAAGCCGCCCTCCGCGAGGAGATCCGCGGTCTCCTGTTCCCACTTGATGGCCTCGTCCCAACTCGGCGGGAACAGCGGCTTGTTGGCGAGTGCGGTGATCGACTTGGCCTGGTCGAGAGTCAGGTTCTGCGTCTTGACGAAGAACTCCTCGTTCCAGGCGTCCGGGTTCTCGTAGCTCCACACCAGGCCCTGCGCCCACTGCGGGATGTACGCGGCGACGGCGGCCGCCTTCGCCTTGTCGTTCAGCACGGACGCCGGCGCCCACAGCAGACTGAGCAGGTCGACGACGTCGGTGGCGATGACGCGGGCGCCCTTGGACTCGTACTGCTTGAGGTAGGCGGGCGACTGGGTGTTGCCGAGCGGGGCGATGTCCACCTGGCCCGACTGCAGGGCGGTGAGGAACTGGTTGCTGGTCAGCGGGACCAGTTTCACGTCGTCGTACTTCAGCCCGGCCTCCTTCAGCGCCCGCAGCAGGACGACGCCCTGCGCCTGTCCCTGGGAGAAGGCCAGCTTCTTTCCCCGGAAGTCGTCGACGGTTTGGATGTCGCTGCCCGGCTTGGTGGCGAAGACGTAGTTCGGCTTACGCGTGATGTTGATCGCGACGATCTTCGCGTCGAAGCCCTGGTAATGCGCCTGGATCGGCGGAATACCCGCGTTGTTGGCGACGTCCAGGGACTTGGCGCGAAACGCGTTGATGACGTCGGGACCGGCCCCGATGTTCAGCCAACCACCCACCTTGAAGGGCAGTTCGGGCAGCTTCGCCAGCTTGAACTGGAGCTGCTGCACGCCCTGGTAGGAGGCGATCTTCAGGCTGGTGCCGGCGGGCACCTTGTCGGCGAGCGGGGCCGTGGAGGCGCCCTTCCCGCCGGTGGCGGCGCTGCTCTCGGCGCAACCGCTGAGCCCGGCGACACCGGCGGCGGCGCCCAGCAGAGAGGTGAGGAAGAGACGCCGGTCGACACCGGACGTACGGGAAACAGGCACGGGAGAACCCCCAGGGGAACACGGAGAAAGGGCAGAGGGACACGGCAGACGGAGGCGACGCAGACAGACGAGGACGGCGTCGGCGGGATGCTGTGCTGCGGCAGGGTTCGTCACAGGGAATTCACACAGGGAATTCGTGCGGGGAACCACAGAAGCCGTGGGTATCCGCAGGGAATCCGTGAGGAATTCCTACGGAGAAAGGCAGGAGAAGGGCGCGCTCCCGGCGCGCCGGGGCGTCAGCAACAGAAGGTGCGACAGCTCATGAGATAGATGTTCCTGTCCACGTGCGGGGCCTGTCAACATTCGGAGTTTCTGAATTAACTCGGCTCAGGTGGGACGCCCGGGAGGCGAGGCCAGCGGATCCCGGTAGAGCACGTCGAGCGCCACCGCCCCGCCCGCCATGGCCAGCACGGAGTCGGGGAAGCTGCTCGGCGAGACGGCGGCGGAACGCTCCGCCCCGACCTCGTCCCGCAGCGCGGCGAGACAGTCCTCCCGGTACAGCACACCCACCTCGGTGACGACGACCCGCTCCGGATTGAGCACGTCGAGCAGCAGCCCGGCCGCCCGGCCCACCATCCGCGCCCGCTCCCGCAACAGCCGTGCGGCCACCGGGTCACCGGCCTCCGCGGCGGCGATCACATGCATCGGGTTCACCCCGTCGATCACCCCGGCCTGCCGAGCCCGCCGGCACAACGTCCGCTCACTGAGCTCCACTTGGAGGCAGCCGACCCGGCCGCAGTCGCAGGGCTCCGTGCCGCCGGCCAACGGCAGATGCGCGATGGCGCCCGCCTGCGAACGCGGCCCGTGGTGCACCTCGTCGTGGGTGGCGAACGCCGCGTCGACCATGTTCCCGACGAACAGGTGCAGCACGCTGAGGCTGCCGCGCGCCCGTCCGAACAACCGCTCCGCGTTGACCAGCGCACGCGCGTGCCCGTCCACCTGGACCGGCAGCCCGGTGCGCGCGCCGACCGTCTCCCGTACCGGCACGTCCCGCCAGCCCAGCAGCGGATGCTCGACGACGGTCCCCGAATCCCGGTCCACCCAGCCGCCCACGGCGACCCCCACCCCGAGGGCCCGGCAGCCGACGGCCTCCGCCAGCAGCGCGCCGAGCCCGTCGGCCGCCCGCGACAGCACCTCGGCCGGTTCGACGCTGCGATGCTTCAACTCCCGCCGCGCCACCACCCGGCCGCGCAGATCGAGCAGGGAGACGGTCGTGTACGGCACCGCCACATGAACCCCGCCCACCACGAACCGCGAGTCGTCCAGGTCCACGGGCACGTGCGGGCGGCCGACCCCGTTGCTGCGCCGGGGCACGGCCGCCTCCCGGATCAGCCCGAGCCCGGTGAGCCGGGCGCAGTGGTCGGTGACGGAGGCGGGGGACAGCCCGGTCAGCCGGGCGATGGTGGAGCGCGCGACCGGCCCGTGTTCCAGCACGGAGCGCAGGATCACACTGGCGCTGGTGCGCCGCCGGTCGCTGTCGGCGACCCGGGTGACGGGAGAGGTCAGGGCGGGAGGAGCCGCGGTACGGGGCATGGGGAACTTCCTCGGAAGTCGGGAGCCGGTCCGACACTGCGCCGTCTGTGGAGCGTGACGCGCCGGATGATCGGCTCCGCCCGCCTCACACCGGAGGGCGACAGGCGGCCGCGCTCACGCGTCGCAGGTCGACATGGCGACGCGACGAGAAGTTAAGGGCCTGGGCCTGGGCAACCATGGCTCGAAGCTAGCAAAGGGGACCAGCCCTGCCCAGATGGCGACCGACGGGCGAGACGGCCGCTGTTCGATTGGTGGAACCCTACAGAGGCCGCCGAAGGCGCCCGCGTTTCCCGGGCCACTCCACCTCAGTGACCGGGGTCACCTCGTACCGCGTGTAACCCGCACCGTTTGTCAGGAGTCCACCAACCTCCTGTCCGGCCGTTTGTCGACCGCGGACGGTGATCACCACGATTCCCCTGGGATAGCGTCGCCGTGTCCCGTCCGTTCCCGTCCCGCGGAGTCCCCATGAGCACCGCCGCCGTCGCCCCCGCTCGCCCCGCGAAGGTTCTCGCCGACCTTCTCCCCTCCCCTGCGCTCCGCGCGGGCGCCTCCACCCGTGTCCGGGACATCGCGCTCGTGCTCGGCGGTGCCGCGCTCACCGGCCTCGCGGCCCAGATCGCGGTCCCGGTCCCCGGCAGCCCCGTCCCGGTGACCGGCCAGACCTTCGCCGCGCTGCTCGTCGGCACCACCCTCGGCGTCCGGCGCGGGGCCTCCGCGCTCGCCGTCTACGCGCTGGCCGGTCTCGCCGGGGTGCCGTGGTTCGCGGGTGGCAGCTCCGGCGTCTCCGTCTCGTTCGGATACGTCCTCGGCATGATCCTGGCGACGGCCGCCGTGGGCGCCCTGGCCCGCCGGGGCGCCGACCGCTCCGTGCCGCGCATGGCGGTCACGATGCTGCTGGGCGAGGCGATCATCTACCTCGTCGGCGTCCCGTACCTGGCCTACGCCGCCGACATGTCCGCCTCCGCCGCGATCGCCGCCGGCTTCACGCCGTTCCTGATCGGCGACGCCGTCAAGGCGGTTCTGGCGATGGGGCTGCTGCCCACGGCCTGGAAGCTCGTCAAGGGTGACGGAGCAACGGAGTAACGGACCAACGAAGAAACGAAGCACCGGAGTTACTGCCCCAAGGGGCTTACGAAGCGGTTCGCCGGGTCGTCGTCGCACTGCGCGACCCGACCCGGCGAACCGCTTTCCGCGTTGCGGCCGGCTCAGCTCGTCCGCTGCTCCGGCCGCCGCCGGGACCACCACAGTCCGGCAGCGCCCACCGCGAGCAGCGAGGCCCCGGCCGCGCCGAGCGGCAGCACGTCCCGTCCGACGCCGGTCCTGGGCAGTTCGTCGCCACCGGGCCCCACGGGCGTGTTGTCGGTGCCGAGGAGCAGCGGGGTGGCGGGCGCGTTCGGCGACGGGTTCGTCGTACCGAACGGCACGGGGCCCTGCTGCCAGAACGTCTTCTTCCCGTCGCTCGTCTGGACGGGCAGACAGATCTTCCCGGTTTTGCCCAGATCGAAGGTCGCGTCGACGGAGTAGGACTTCGACGCCCCGGCCGGGAGATCGCCGACGGTGCAGGAGAAACCGCTGTTGGATCCTGCCGGGAGATCCTTCTTGGCGATGGCGTCACACCCCTGAACGCTTTTGACCGTGAGCCCGTCGAAACCCACGACGAGAAGCCTTATCCGTCCGCTCTCCTTGGTCCCCTCGTTCTTCACCGTGGCGGTGATCGCGGTTTTCCCGGAACTGTTGTCGACCGAGATCCGCTCCGGCAGTGTCGTCGTCGTCTTCACGCCCGCGGGTGCTTCGTCGACGGGCTTTCCCCCCTTGCTGCTCGCGGGCCCCTGCTCGTCCGCCCCGGCGGGGCAGGAAAGGATCAACACCGCCGAGAAAGATGCTGCGACCAGCGATCCGGCAACGGTCGTCGCACGACGAGAACTCATGTTCGCCCCCCCTTGGCTGCGCCTGAATTCGCAGTACTTGAAGAGGTACCACAAGATTTCTCCGCACTATGCTGGTACGGCACTAAGTGTGACTATTGTGTTTCGAAGGCCGGGCAATGGAGGGGGTGCAGCGGATTGCCGGGAAATACGGGAAATACGGGAGACGCGGGAAGTGCGGGAAACGCGGAGAACCCGGTGAGGTCGGAGAATCCGGGGGGCACGGGGAATGCGGGGAGCGCGGGGAACAGGGGGAGTGGCGGTTTCTCCGGGTTACTGGTGACGGGGCGCTACCGGCTGGTCGAGAGTATCGGCCAGGGGGGAATGGGACGGGTGTGGCGAGCCACCGACGAAGTGCTCGACCGACAGGTCGCCGTCAAGGAGATGCGTATCGACGGCCTCGACCCGGAGGACACCCGCACCCGCCGCGAACGCACCCTGCGCGAGGCCAGGGCCACCGCCCGGATCGACCATCCCCACGTGGTGCGCGTCTACGACGTCGTTGACGAGGGCGAACGCCTCTGGATCGTCATGGAGTTGGTGGCCGGCCGCTCCCTCGAGCGGATCATGGCCGAGGAAGGCCCGCTCGGCCCGCGTGAAACCGCCCGGATCGGCCTCGGCCTGGTCACGGCGCTGCGCCAGGTGCACGCGGGGGGAGTGCTGCACCGCGACATCAAACCGGGCAATGTCCTGGTGGAAGGCGCGGCAAGCAGGGGGAGCGCCGGCCCGCGGGAGACCGGCGGCCACCGGGTCGTCCTCACCGACTTCGGCATCGCCGCGATCCAGGACACGAAGGCGCTGACCATGGTCGGCATGCTGGTCGGTTCCCCGGACTACATGGCCCCCGAGCGCATCTCGGGCCACCCGCAGGGCCCACCCTCCGACGTCTGGTCCCTGGGCGCGACACTCTGCGCCGCCCTGGCCGGCCACTCCCCCTTCTCCCGGGACACCACCCTGGCCACCCTGCACGCGGTCCTCTACGAGGAACCCCGACTCCCGCCCCACGCGGGCCCGTTGTACGACATCCTCACCGCCCTCCTGGAGAAGGAACCCACCGCCCGGCCCACCCTCACCCACCTGGAATCGATCCTCGCCCCCATAGCCTTCCCGCCCCCCACACCGACCCTGACGGTGCCCCGGGGAGGAGAAGGGGACGTGGGCGGCGGCGTGGTCGGCGCGGGCTGCGCGGGGCTGCTGGGCCCGGCTGAGGGGACGCAAGCCGACGGCGCCGGGGCGCACGACCTCCAGGGCCTCCAGGGCCTCCAGGGCCTCCAGGACCTCCAGGACCCCCACGAGTCTCCTGGAGCCTCGACCGAAGCGGCTTCGGAGATGCGCTCGGAGTCGGGCTCCGAACCCCCGTCCGCCGGCCCGCCGGTGGACCCACTCCCACGCTACGGAATCTCACTCGCCCGTTCCCGGGCGCTGACGGAAAGGAGCCCCACCCCGGAGGAGGCGTACGCCGCCCCGGGCTCGTACGGCGCCGCGGACCCGTACGTCACTCCTGATCCGTACGTCACTCCAGACCCGTACGTCACCCCAGACCTGTCCGCCGCTTCGGAGGCCGGATCGGCCCAGGCGCCCAGCCCGGACGCGCCGACCCGTCGAGTGGGTGTGCCCCCCGGCGGTGAGCTGCCCGGTCCCGCTGTGCTGGCCCACTCCGGTACGAGCGGACACCCGGCGCGGGGGGATGCCGGACGCCGGACAGGACGGGCCGGGGGGTGGACGGGTCGCCGTACCAGCACGGTCGCCGCCGTCGGTGTCGTCGCCGTGGGCACGGTCCTCGCGATCGTGCTGGCGTCACCCCTCGGCTCGCACGACGGCGACAACCAGGCGGGCGGCTCCGCGCCGCAGCCGTCCACGGTCACCACCGCGAGCGCCGGCTCCGACGCAGGCTCTGACTCGAGCACGGGCTCCGGCTCCGGCTCCGGCTCGAGTGCGGGCTCCGGCGCGAATGCCACGGCGTCGCCGACCGTCGAGGGGACCTTCAGGCCGGCGAGCCTGCCCCCGGGCACGCACCAGGAGGCCGGCGGCTACGCGTGGGCGACGCCCAAGGGCTGGCGGCGGGACGTGAAGACGGGCGCGGAGGTGCACTACACGTCACCCGACGGCTCCCAGGAACTCGTCGCCAAGTCCTCCTTGGCCCGGGGCGACCTGATGGACACCTGGCGGACCTCCGAACAGAACGCCCACCAGGGCAGGGACTACAGCAAGATCCGCCTGGAGGAGACGACGTTCAGGGGCCGGCCGGCGGTCGTCTGGGAGTACACCTTCACCCTTGAGGGCACTCCCTGGCACGCCCGGCTCCTCGGCTTCAACGAGAGCGGCAAGTCGTACCAGGTCAACACCTGGTACCAGCCCGAGGCCGAGGCGGCGGCCCTGAAGACGTACGAGAAGGTCAAGGACAGCTTCACGGTGATGTGAGTGAGAGAGAAAAAAGGGGCCCGCCGAAGCGGACCCCTTGCACTTCTGCACCGGCCTACGAGATCTACTCGACCGGTGCCTCGACCTGTGGCTCGACCTGGGCCTGGGCCTTGGCCCTGGCCTTGACCCGGCCCTCCTTCAGGAAGGCGACGGCGACCACGAGGGCGGCGACGAGCAGTGACAGCAGCACGGTCGTCCGGCCGCTGCTCTCGCCCTCGGTGTCGGTCAGCATGTACCCGAGCACGAAGACGATCAGTGCGGCCGTCGCCCAGGTCAGATACGGGTACAGCCACATCTTCACGACCAGCTTCTCCGGTGCCTCGGCCTGGATGATCCTCCGCATCCGCAGCTGCGAGAAGCAGATCACGAGCCAGACGAACAGGGCCACGGCGCCGCTGGAGTTGACGAGGAAGAGGAAGACGGAGTCCGGGAACTTGTAGTTGAAGAACACGGCGACGAACCCGAACGTCACCGACGCGACGATCGCCGCGAGCGGAACACCACGACTCGTCGTCCGGGCGAAGACGTTCGGCGCGTCACCGCGCTCACCGAGCGAGAAGGCCATGCGGGAGGCCGTGTAGAGCCCGGAGTTGAGGCAGGACAGCACCGACGTCAGCACGATGAAGTTCATGATCTGACCGGCGTGCGCGATCCCGAGGGAGTCGAGGGCGGCCACGTAGGAGCCCTGCTCCTTGATGGACGCGTCGTCCCACGGCAGCAGGGTGACGACGACGAAGATCGACCCGAGGTAGAAGACGCCGATCCGCCAGATGATGCTGTTCGTGGACTTCGTCACGGCCCGCTGCGGGTTCTCGGACTCACCGGCCGCGAGGGTCGCGATCTCGCTGCCCATGAAGGAGAAGACGACGAGCAGCACACCGGTGAGGATGGCACCGGGTCCGTGGGGCAGGAAGCCGCCGTGGTCGGTGAGGTTGCCGAGCCCCGCCTTGTCGCTGTCGGCGCCGGGCAGCACGCCGAAGACGGCCAGCCCGCCGACGATGATGAAGGCGCCGATCGCGACGACCTTGATCCCGGCGAACCAGAACTCGAACTCGCCGTAGGACCCGACGGAGACGAGGTTGGTGGCGGTCAGCACCATCATCACGATGAGCGCCCACCCCCACTGCGGTACGCCGGGCATCCACCCTTCGAGGATCTTGGCCCCGGCGGTGGCCTCCACCGCGAGCACGACGACCCAGAAGAACCAGTACAGCCAGCCGATGGAGAACCCGGCCCAGCGGCCGAGCGCCCGGTCGGCGTGTGCGGAGAAGGAACCGGAGGTCGGATTGGCCGCGGACATCTCGCCGAGCATCCGCATCACGAGCACCACGAGCGTGCCGACGAGAGCGTAGGACAGCAGAATGCCCGGCCCGGCGGTGGCGATGCCTGAACTGGAACCGACGAACAGTCCGGCGCCGATGACACCGCCGATGGCGATCATCGAAAGATGGCGGTTCTTCAGCCCGGCCTGAAGCCCGGTTCCGGTTCCGGTTCCGGAACCGGAACCGGAACCGGGTTCTCGGGAACCTCCGGGGCCGCCGTCGGCCTTTGTAAGGGTCGGCTGCGAGGTCATGAGGGTGTTTTCCTTTGCGCCGCGTGAGGGGAATCAAGTGGATCGTGTGTGGGGGGCGTACGAGCCGGTCCAGTGAATCCGAGGTGAATGAATTCGGGAACCTTGGATTCCAGATCGTTACTTGAGGTTTTCCTGAGGTTCTGTAGGATTGCTCACAGTTTTCGGACGCGGCACCCGGCGCTGCTACCCCGCGGCGCTCGTGTCACACTCGACGCATGCGCGTGTATCTCGGCTCGGACCATGCCGGCTTCGAACTCAAGAACCACCTCGTCGAATGGCTCAAGGCGGCGGGTCACGACCCGGTCGACTGCGGGCCCCACATCTACGACGCCCAGGACGACTACCCGCCCTTCTGCCTCCGCGCCGCGGAGCGGACGGCCGCGGACCCCGAGTCCCTCGGCATCGTGATCGGCGGCTCCGGCAACGGCGAGCAGATCGCGGCGAACAAGGTGAAGGGCGTCCGTGCCGCCCTGGCCTGGAGCGAGGAGACCGCGTCCCTCGGCCGCCAGCACAACAACGCCAACGTCGTCGCGGTCGGCTCCCGCATGCACACGCAGGACGAGGCGACGAAGTTCGTCGAGACCTTCCTGGCCACCCCGTTCTCCGAGGACGAGCGCCACATCCGCCGCATCGACATGCTGTCCGCGTACGAGACGACGGGCGACCTCCCCGAAATCCCGCCCCACCACCCCCAGCAGTAACCACCCCACCCGGGATGCGGGGACGTAGCCCCGCCGGGGGCGCGGGGACTCCGCCCCCGCGTGGGGCGAAGCCCCGGCGAGGGGCGACCTCTCACCCGACCGAGTCGGGTGGGCTGGTGGGCGAGGCTTCGGCGGGATGCCCCGCCGGGCCGCGGGGGACGGAAGCCCCGCCGGGCCGCGAGGGACGGAACCCCCGCCGGGCCGTGGGGGACGGAAACCCCCGCCGGGCCGCGAGGGACAGAACCCCCGCCGGGCCGCGGGGGACAGAACCCCCGCCGGGCCGTGGGGGACGGAACCCCGCCGGGCGTGGGCGAAGCCCTGGCGCGGGTGACGTCTCACCCGACCGAGTCGGATGGGTGGGCAGGCAAGGCTTCGGTGGGAGGCACTGCCGGGCCGTGGAGGACGGAACCCCCGTCGGGCGGGGGGGGGCGAAGCCCCGGGCGAGGGCGACCCCTCAGTCGACCGAGTCGGGTCGCTGGTGGGCAGGGATGAGGAGACACCGGTGCCAGAAGGCCACACAATTCACCGCCTGGCGCGGGACTATGCCCACTTCACCCACCACCCCCTCCAAGTAACCAGCCCGCAGGGCAAGTTCACCCCCGCCGCCACCCTCCTCACCGGCACCCCCCTCACCCGTACCGAGGCCCACGGCAAACACCTCTTCCTCGGCTTCACCGGCAGCCGGTGGATCCACATCCACCTGGGCCTCTTCGGCAAGGTCACCTTCGGCCCCGCCCCCGCGCCACCGCCCACGGACACGGTCCGCCTCCGCCTGGCCGACCCCACCGCCTACGTGGACCTCCGCGGCCCCACCACCTGCGCCCTGATCACGGACGACGAGAAGCAGGCGATACACGCCCGCCTCGGCCCCGACCCCCTCCGGCCCGACGCCGACCCCCGAGCCGCGTACGCCCGCGTCTCCCGCAGCCGTACGACGATCGCCGCCCTCCTCATGGACCAGAAGATCATCGCCGGCGTCGGCAACGTCTACCGGGCCGAAGTCCTCTTCCGGCACCGCATCGACCCGTACCGCGTGGGCAGGGACATCACCCCCGCCGAGTGGGACGCGATCTGGGCCGACCTGGTCGCCCTCATGCGGGAGGGCGTCCGCAACAACCGCATCGACACGGTCCACCCGCAGCACACCCCGGAGGCGATGGGCCGCCCGCCCCGTGTCGACGACCACGGCGGCGAGGTGTACGTCTACCGGCGTACCCACCAGCCCTGCCACCTCTGCGGCGACACCATCCGCACCGCCGACCTCGCCGCCCGCAACCTCTTCTGGTGCCCGACCTGCCAGAAGAACTGACCAGCACCCCACCCCCTCCGGACCCCACCCCCTCCGGACCCCAGCTCCCCGGCGTCCCCAGCCCCCCACGTCCCCAGCCCCCCGACGGCCTCGGCCACCTCGGCCTCCCCAACCGCCTCGGCTTCCCCGACGTCCCCGACCGTCTGCGCCTCCCCGACGGCCCCGCCCGCCTCGGCCCCCTCAGAACCCGTGCGGCAGCCAAGGAGCCGTGGCCGCGCCGAACCCCACCGCGGCCTCCGCCAGCGCGCCCTTCCTGAGCTCCCGCACCCGCCCGGCCCCCGCCAGCGAGGCAAGGCCGACACCCCCGAGGTAGGCGGCCCCCAACTCCCGTACGGACATGGCGAGATCAGCAGCATCGGACGTACGCCCGCAGACCGCCCCCTTGGCGTCCCCCGACAGCCGCCAACGCCCCGAGTTCCAGGGGCAGAAGGCGTCCTCGACGTCGAACACCACGTCCACCGGCGTCTGATACGTCCGCGCCTCGAGCGCCGCGCCCACGTCCACCAGCCGCACGTACAGCGAGTCCCGCACCCGCAGCTCGCACCGCCGGATGTCGGAGACGAGATGCTGCCACGACTCGTCCACCGGCCGCCCGCGCACCTTCAGCGAGGTCGTGAGGTCGATCCCGAACAGGAACCGCCACAGCGCCGCCTCCGACACCGGATCGACCCCCGCCAGATCCTGGAGCAGCACTTGCCCGTTGTGTCCGCTGTCGCGCCACTCGGGCCGTACCCGGAAGCGGGCGTACCCGGTGACCTCCCCGTTCCGCTCGGCGAGCACGCACTGGAGCGGCGACGCCCCGCCCCGCTCGCTCTCCGGATCGAGCAGCCCCAGCCGCTCCCAGCCGGGCCGCCGCGCGAGCATCCCGGCCCGGGCGGGCACGGTCCGCGCGTACACCGCCTCACACACCTCGAGTTCCGCGCCGGGGTCGACGTACCGCAGCCGTACGTCGTCCGTGCCGGCCGGGACGGACAGCCGTACCCGACTGGTGTCGATCTCCGCGTGCAGCCCGAAGGACGCCGCGGCGTACCCGAACCGTCCGTAGATGTCCGGTTCGGAGGCGGTGAGGATCGCGAGCGGCTCGCCCCAGGCCCGCACATCGTCCAGCTGCCGCCGCATCATCGACGTCAGCATCCCGCGCCGCCGGTGGGTCGCGCTCACGCCGACCATCGTCACGCCCGCAGCCGGCACCGAGGCCCCGCCCGGCACGGTCAGCCGGAAGTCGTACGCCCCCGCCGTGGCCACGCAGCTCTCGCCGTCCCACACGCCCAGGTAGCGCTCGTGCGAGGTGAGCGCCCGGAAGAGCTCCCGTTCCTCGGCCGATTCCGGGACCCCGCCGAAAGCACGGACGAAGGTGTCGTACCACTCGTCCCATTCGTCCCGTCGCAGCACCCGTGGTTCCCGCAACTCCCGCATCTCCCGCACCTTCCGCTGTTCTCGCCGTCCGGCCGCGGAAGAGGTCGAACGGCCCGCCGCGTCACTCGTCATGGACTCATGCCTAGCAGTCCGGTGCGGGGCGGGCCAGGCAATTTTCCCCTCCTCGGGGCGCGAGCGCTTTCCGTGAAGTTCACTGTGAAGTTGAGCCTCGGAGGGGGGACAAGTGGGACCTCCCGTGCCAAGCGGCGGGTTCGATGGATAGGGTCCCGAACTAATGGCAGTAGGACGACAGCGGCGCGCGGAAGCCGAGACGTTGACGGCCCGGTTGAAGCACTTGTTGCACCGGGTCCGCACCGGCCTGCGCAGAAGTGCCGTGGACTACTTCCGCGGCGACGGTTCGGACTGGATCGCGCTGGCCTTCCTGCTGCTCACGGTCCCGCTGATCGCCGTCACCACACTCGCCAACTCGGTGTGGTGCTCACCGGCCGCGCTGGTCCTGCCGATCGTCGCCGGCGGGCTGCTGCTGCGCCCGTCGAGCCTGCTCGGCCTGTACGCGGCGGCGGCAACGGCGCTCATCGTGGAGTCGGTGCGGCTGGGCCCCTACACGGAGGGCCCGTCCAGAGTCACCCCGGGTGTGGTCCTGGTCGTCGCCGCATGCGGTTTCTTCGGTCTGCTCATCGCCCAGTTCCGCAGCCGGGTCGGCGTGCCCTGGCGGCGCGGCGGCACCATGCTCTTCGACCTGCGCGAGCGCATCCGGGTGCAGAGCAAGCTGCCGGGCCTGCCGCAGGGCTGGCACCGCGAGATGGCGCTGAGGCCGGCGGGGGGCCAGTCGTTCTCCGGTGACTTCGTCGTCGCGGCCCGGACCAACGGCGGCCGCACCATGGAGGTCGTCCTCACGGACGTCTCCGGCAAGGGCATGGACGCCGGCTCGCGAGCGCTCCTGCTGTCGGGCGCCTTCGGTGGCCTGCTCGGCTCCCTGCCCCCGCACGCCTTCCTCCCGGCCGCCAACGGCTATCTGCTCCGCCAGGACTGGGACGAGGGCTTCGCGACCTCCATCCACCTCGTCCTCGACCTCGACTCCGGCGACTACGAGCTCTACTCCGCCGGTCACCCGCCGGGCCTCCAGCTCAGCGCGGGCAGCGGCCGCTGGGAGGAGAAGGCCGCCGAGGGCCCCCTCCTCGGGGTGTACGACGGCGCCCAGTTCGACCCGGTGAAGGGCTCGCTGCGCCCCGGCGACGTGCTGATGCTGTTCACCGACGGGCTGGTGGAGACATCCGACCGGGACATCGTCGAGGGCATCGACCGCCTCACCGGCGAGGCCGACCGCTATGTGGCCGGCGGCTTCCAGGGCGCCGCCTGGCACCTGATCGAGGCGGTGGCGAAGGACGTCAACGACGACCGTGCCCTGCTGCTGGTCTGCCGCGAGGGCCCGACCGCCCAGTCGATTCCTCTGTCCTGACCTCTCCCGAGACTCCCGAGCGAGGACCCGCCATGCTCACCCTGTCCGAGGTCGAGACCCTCGCCCGCGCCGCCCACGAGGGACAGACCGACAAGGCGGGCCGGCCCTACGCCGAGCACCTCCGGGCCGTGGCGGAGGGCGTACGCGCGCGTGGCGGCGACGCCGAGCAGATCGCGGCCGCCTGGCTGCACGACGCCGTCGAGGACGACGCCCTGTCCGAGACCTGGCTGCACGAGGCCGCGCTGAGCGACCGTACGAAGGCCGTAGTCCTGGCGCTCACCAAGCGGGCGGGGGAGACGCCGAAGGCGTACGCCGAGCGCATCCTGGCCACGCCGGGCGCCCTGCTGGTGAAGGAGGCCGACCTGGCGCACAACGCGGACCCGGCGCGCCTGGCGGCCCTGGACGCGGCGACCAGGCTCCGACTGACCGAGAAGTACGCACGGATGCGCGCCCTCCTCGGCCTCACCGCCACCGCTCGTCGGGACGAGAGCGTCTAGCCCGCGACGTCCGCCGGCTGCTCCCGCTGTTCCCGCACGTCGCGCTCACCCTTCTCGCGCTCACCCTTCTCGCGCTCGCGGGCGAGCTCGGCGGCGTCCCGCTTGAAGGCCCAGTCCATCCTCGGTTCCACGACGAACCGCAGCACCTGCCGAACGGGCCTGGTGCACAGCAGGGTGACGGCCACGGCCACGGCCACGGTGACGGCGATCTCCCCGAGCGGGCGGTGCAGCGCGGGGTGATCGAACCAGCCGCGGTAGTCGGCGGTCTTGAGCAGCAGGCCGTGCGTCAGATAGCCGTAGAGCGTGCCGGCGCCGAGCGCCGTGAACCACATCGTGCGCCCCGGCACCCAGGAGAGGAAGCAGGCGGTCAGCAGCAGGGAGCAGCCGAACAGGGCGAGCTGCATGACGGGACCGACCCACCACGGGACGCCCAGCTCCTGCGCGGAGTTGCGATGGTAGAGCCAGCCGCTGTTCATCCGCGGCACCGCCCACCAGGAGAAGGCCAGCGCGAAGGCGAACACCGGCACCGCCGCGATCCGGATCGAGCGCCGGCGCACCAGCGCGAAGTGCTCCGCCTTCAGGTTCAGTCCCAGCACGAAGAACGGCAGGAACTGAAGGACGCGCGGAAGGTCCAGATCACCACCGATGTTCGGGGTGGCGGACGCCAGCATGGCGATGCCCAGCGCGAGCGGTACCGGATGACGGACCAGCTTCCAGAGGGGCGTGGTCAGCCGCCAGATGAACAGTGCGCACAGGAACCAGGTCAGGTAGTAGGGGTCGAGCAGGCTGATGTCCTGGGGCGCGCCGCCGACGTACGTCTTCAGGAGCGGGTAAGCGGTCTCGAAGACGATGTACGGCACGACGATGCCCGTCACCAGCCGCTTCAGCTTGCCGGGGCTCCCGTCGAAACTGCGGGAGAAGAAGCCGGAGATGACGATGAAAGCCGGCATGTGGAACGTGTACACCAGCACGTACGCCGCCGTGAGCACCCGGCTGTCGCCCTTCAGCGGCTCCCAGGTGTGCCCCATCGCCACCAGCACGATCGCCAGGTACTTCGCGTTGTCGAAGAACGCGTCGCGCTTCGCGGCGGGCCGCGGGGACGACCCTCCGACGGATCTGTCCCTCGACTGGTCGGACCGGTCGGACCGGTCGGACGGGTCGGACCGGTCGGACGGGTCGGACCGGTCGTGCTGATCGTTCTGGTTCTGGGCCGAGCACGGGCTCGGAACGAGAGACGAGGCGGCGTGGAACATTCGAGGCACCCTAGCGGCGCGTGTGCGTATTCGTAAAACACCCCAGGTCATTACTGGTTAAGGCTCTACGGATTCCCCACGACATGGCCCGCCGCACCGGCTGCTGAGCCCGGCGGTCACACTTTGTGGTTGGCCTTGATGTCACGATTCATCCCGACGAAAAGGTGCATAACGTCGGTTGGGTGCCTGTGGATGACGCACTCGCGGCCATAATTCGAATTACCTGCGCAGGCGTTGTGTGGACACGGCAACGAACTGTCCCAATTCCCTGTGCGGTACGTGCTCGAATTGCCGTGCGGCGCGCCCCCGGCCGGAGGGCGACGCGCGATGATGTGTCACGGGCCGCATAGGGAGGCCCTGTTGGTGGCACGATGGTCTCGGGAGTGCGGACCGACCGAGGGTGTGTGATCAGTTGTGGCCATTTCACTGTCAGTGGTGCTGCTGTTGGCGATCATCCTGGTGGTGCTGATCCGGGGAGGGTCGATCAAGGCGGGCCCGGCGATAGTCGCGATCCTGTTCGGCTTCTTCCTCGCCTCGACCGGCATGGCCCCGTCGATCAACCGCTTCCTCGACTCCCTCGCGGACACCATCAACTCGATTAGCTTCTAGGTCCCGCCCTGCCCCGCGCGTCCGGGCGGGGCGCCTCCGGACACGACGAGGGCCGGGTCGGAGAAATCTCCGACCCGGCCCGGGTCACACAGAGCGGGCGACGGGAATCGAACCCGCGTAGCTAGTTTGGAAGACTAGTGCTCTACCATTGAGCTACGCCCGCACACGACGCGCCGCAGGTCAGCCGACCGCGGCACTGCAGGCATCGTAGCGGTTCCGCGCCCTCTGGCGCACACTCCGTTTCCCGCCCCGCCGTGGTCCGCCCCGCGGCTCGGTGAAAGCGGCGGTCAGGTGGCCTGCGGCCATGTAGCCTACGTGACGCACCAGACGGGGTGTGGCGCAGCTTGGTAGCGCGTCCGCTTTGGGAGCGGAAGGCCGTGGGTTCAAATCCCGCCACCCCGACCACCGACCGGCAGGCAGCGGTCGCCGGTCCGGCCGGTACCGGACGACAACGGCCCACTGAGGGTCGACGCCGGACATCACCGGCCGCCGACCCGTCCGACGCGGTCCAGTGCAGGACACCTTCGGCCGCCGTCCCGTCGGACGCCGGCCGACGTCGTTCGACGCCGGACATCTTCGGCCGTGGACCCGGTCCGCACCGGCCTCCGAACGGCCATCGCCGGGCGTCAACGGCCATCCGCGCGGTCACCTCGCTTGATCGCCTTTGGGGCGTGTCCTCGCTGCCGTTACTATGCAAGCTGCACGCCCGTATGCCTCATCCTCTGGTTGGTCCTCCGGGCGGCGAATCCGCGGAAGCCGGTCTGGCTTCTGCAGAAACCAAGAAGTCAGCCCCCAAGGAGACCGAACCGTGAAGAGCGCCGTGGAGACCCTGAACCCGACTCGGGTTCGGCTCAGCATTGAGGTGCCCTTCGAGGAGCTCAAGGACAGCCTCGACGCGGCGTACAAGAAGATCAACCAGCAGGTCACGGTGAAGGGCTTCCGTAAGGGCAAGATCCCCGCCCGGGTGATCGACCAGCGCTTCGGCCGTGGTGCCGTGCTGGAGGAGGCCGTCAACGACGCGCTGCCGAAGTTCTACACGGAGGCGGTCAACGAGGCCGAGATCGACGTCCTCGGCCAGCCCGAGGTCGACATCACGGAGCTGAAGGACGGCGAGACGCTGAACTTCACCGCCGAGGTCGACGTCCGCCCCGCCCTTGAGCTCCCCGAGGACTTCTCCTCCATCGAGGTCGAGGTCGACGCCGTCGAGGTGTCGGAGGAGGACATCGACAAGTCCGTCGAGCAGCTCCGCGAGCGCTTCGCCTCGACCTCCCCGGTCGAGCGCGCCGCCGAGGACGGCGACGTCGTGACGGTCGACCTCGAGGCCAAGGTCGACGGCGAGATCCTCGAGGACGGCGTCGCGAGCGGCGTCTCCTACACCATCGGCTCGGGCGAGCTGCTGGAAGGCATCGACGAGGCCGTCAAGGGCCTGGAGGCCGGGGCCGAGGCCACCTTCACCTCCGAGCTCAAGGGCGGCTCGGCGGCCGGCAAGGAGGCCGAGGTCACCGTCAAGGTCACCCAGGTCGCCGCCCGCGAGCTCCCCGAGCTGGACGACGAGTTCGCGCAGCTCGCCTCCGAGTTCGACACCCTCGAGGAGCTCAAGGCTGACAGCCGCAAGCGCCTCGAGAACATGAAGCAGTACGACCAGGCCACGCAGGCCCAGGAGCGCGTCCTGGAGAAGCTGCTGGAGCTCGTCGAGGTGCCCGTCCCCGAGAAGCTGCTCGAGGACGAGGTCAACACCCGCAAGCACAACCTCGAGCACCACCAGCTCGGCCAGATGGGCCTCGAACTGGACAAGTACCTGGAGATCCAGGGCAAGACGGCCGAGGAGTTCGAGACCGAGACCCGCGAGGCCGCGGTCAAGGGCATCAAGACCCAGTTCGTGCTCGACGAGCTCGTCAAGCGCGAGAAGCTGAACGTCAACCAGGAGGAGCTCACCGAGCACCTCATGCGCCGTGCCGCCTCCTCCGGCATGTCTCCCGACCAGTTCGCCCAGGCGGTCGTCGAGGGCGGCCAGGTTCCGCTCCTGGTCGGCGAGGTCGCTCGCGGCAAGGCTCTGGCCACGGTCGTCGAGTCCGCCACGGTGAAGGACACCAACGGCGAGATCGTCGACCTGGAAGACGAGGAAGAGACCGAGGAGGCCGCTGCCGAGGCGGAGACCTCCGAGGAGAAGGCCGAGGAGAACACCGAGGCCTGAACGGCCTCGCGTCGACTCCGACGCTGAGACGCAGACATGAGGGCCCCGGAGCGGTATTCGCTCCGGGGCCCTTCTGCCATACGGCGAGGCGACCGCGGAACGGCCGGCGGGACGACCGGAGAAGCGACCGCGGAACGACCGGCAAGCCGACCGGCGGGACGACCCCGCGGGACGACCGGCACGGCGACCGGCGGGACGACCCCGCGGGACGACCGGCACGGCGACCGGCGGGGCAGTCGTCAGGTAGCCCGGCAGGACGGCCGGGCCCGAGAGCGCGGGACGGTGTCGAGTGCGACCCGGCAGGGCGGCCCCGTCCAGGAGGCGAGGGCCGGTATCGGTGTGCGGTTCCACCGCGGAGCGCGACCGGCCACGTACGTGTGCGTGACGGTCCGCGGCCGCCCGCCCACGAGAGCCCCGCGTCTACGCCCCCGGCGAACACCCTCCTCTCCGGGATTCTCCGGAGGGACCCGCGCGTTAGGGTCCATGAGTACGAGGGCAGGGGAGTCTCCGTTGCCCCCGGCAGTACACGTGAGACGGCCCGGCGCCGTCGATAAGACGAGCAGGTGGATACGTGACGAATCTGATGCCCACAGCCGCCGGCGACCCCATCGGTGGTGGCCTCGGCGACCAGGTCTACAACCGGCTGCTCGGCGAGCGGATCATCTTCCTCGGCCAGGCGGTCGACGACGACATCGCCAACAAGATCACTGCACAGCTGCTGCTCCTTGCCGCCGATCCGGACAAGGACATCTACCTGTACATCAACAGCCCCGGCGGCTCGATCACGGCCGGCATGGCGATCTACGACACGATGCAGTTCATCAAGAACGACGTGGTGACCATCGCCATGGGTCTCGCGGCCTCCATGGGGCAGTTCCTGCTCAGCGCGGGCACTCCCGGCAAGCGCTTCGCGCTGCCGAACGCCGAGATTTTGATCCACCAGCCCTCCGCGGGTCTGGCGGGCTCGGCCTCCGACATCAAGATTCACGCCGAGCGGCTGCTGCACACCAAGAAGCGCATGGCCGAGCTGACCTCCCAGCACACCGGGCAGAGCGTCGAGCAGGTCACCCGCGACTCCGACCGCGACCGCTGGTTCGACGCGTTCGAGGCCAAGGAGTACGGCCTCATCGACGACGTCATCCCGACGGCCGCCGGCATGCCGGGTGGCGGCGGTACCGGGGCGGCCTGAGGACCACTGACGGCAGCGGGATCCCGAAGGATGCTCCGCGGAGCCTCCTGAGCCCCTCCCGGGGTCCGGGAGCCCCCTCGGATCTCGCGGTCTCCCGGACTTCCGGGAGATCCCTCGGAGTCGGAGACCCCAGGACTTCCCGGAGCCCTCTCGGAGGCTCGGGGGAGCCAAGGGGTTCCAAGGAGTTCCAGGAGCCCTGAGGGCCCCTTCGGAGCCCACCAGGGCCCCTGAGGCCCCCCGGGTCCCACCGAGGCCTCGGAAGCCGTCAGCGCCCCACCCAGCCCCTCCAGCCCACCGCCCCAGTCCTCTTTCCAGGAGACACCGTGAACGACTTCCCCGGCAGCGGCCTTTTCGCCCGCACCGAGGCCGAGTACACCGGCCCTCGCGCCGAATCCCGCTACGTCATCCCGCGCTTCGTCGAGCGCACCTCGCAGGGCGTCCGTGAGTACGACCCGTACGCGAAGCTCTTCGAGGAGCGCGTGATCTTCCTCGGCGTTCAGATCGACGACGCCTCCGCCAACGACGTCATGGCGCAGCTGCTGTGCCTGGAGTCGATGGACCCCGACCGGGACATCTCGGTCTACATCAACAGCCCCGGCGGCTCCTTCACGGCGCTGACCGCGATCTACGACACGATGCAGTTCGTGAAGCCCGACATCCAGACGGTCTGCATGGGTCAGGCGGCCTCCGCCGCCGCGATCCTGCTCGCCGCCGGTACGCCGGGCAAGCGCATGGCGCTGCCGAACGCGCGCGTGCTGATCCACCAGCCGTACAGCGAGACCGGCCGCGGTCAGGTTTCCGACCTGGAGATCGCCGCCAACGAGATCCTCCGGATGCGTGCGCAGCTGGAGGACATGCTGGCCAAGCACTCGACCACGCCGATCGAGAAGATCCGCGAGGACATCGAGCGCGACAAGATCCTCACGGCCGAGGACGCGCTGGCGTACGGCCTGGTCGACCAGATCATTTCCACCCGCAAGCTGAACAACAACTCGCTCGTTTGACGCACGGGGTCGTCCCGTTCGCGCCCCCTCGGCACGGTGTGACACGGTCCACGTCACAGTGAACCGTGCCAAGGGGGGCCCGAACGGGGGGCCAGGCAAGGTACCGTCGGGATAAGGCAGCACCAGGAGCCGCTGGATTCGTAAGCGTCCAGTCGTCTCCCAGGCGAAGGGGAAGCACACCGTGGCACGCATCGGTGACGGCGGCGATCTGCTCAAGTGCTCGTTCTGCGGCAAGAGCCAGAAGCAGGTCAAGAAGCTCATCGCAGGGCCCGGTGTGTACATCTGCGACGAGTGCATCGATCTCTGCAACGAGATCATCGAGGAAGAGCTCGCGGAGACGAGCGAGGTCCGCTGGGAGGAACTCCCCAAGCCGCGCGAGATCTACGAGTTCCTCGAGGGCTATGTGGTGGGCCAGGAGCCCGCCAAGAAGGCACTGTCTGTCGCGGTGTACAACCACTACAAGCGCGTCCAGGCCGGTGAGAACGGCGGTGCCCAGAGCCGCGAGGACGCCATCGAGTTGGCGAAGTCCAACATCCTCCTGCTCGGCCCCACCGGCTCGGGCAAGACGCTGCTGGCGCAGACCCTGGCGCGCATGCTGAACGTCCCGTTCGCGATCGCCGACGCCACGGCGCTGACCGAGGCGGGTTACGTCGGCGAGGACGTCGAGAACATCCTGCTGAAGCTGATCCAGGCGGCCGACTACGACGTCAAGAAGGCCGAGACCGGGATCATCTACATCGATGAGATCGACAAGGTCGCGAGGAAGAGCGAAAACCCCTCCATCACGCGCGACGTGTCGGGCGAGGGTGTGCAGCAGGCCCTGCTGAAGATCCTGGAGGGCACCACCGCCTCGGTCCCGCCGCAGGGCGGCCGCAAGCACCCGCACCAGGAGTTCATCCAGATCGACACGACGAACGTGCTGTTCATCGTGGGCGGTGCCTTCTCCGGTCTGGAGAAGATCATCGAGACCCGGGCCGGCGCCAAGGGCATCGGCTTCGGCGCGACGATCCGCTCGAAGCGCGAGCTGGAGTCCAAGGACCAGTTCGAGGCCGTCATGCCGGAGGACCTGGTCAAGTTCGGCATGATCCCGGAGTTCATCGGCCGTCTGCCGGTCATCACCTCGGTCCACAACCTGGACCGCGAGGCGCTCCTGCAGATCCTGATCGAGCCGCGCAACGCGCTGGTGAAGCAGTACCAGCGGCTCTTCGAACTCGACGGTGTGGAGCTGGACTTCGAGCGTGAGGCCCTGGAGGCCATCGCCGACCAGGCCATCCTCCGCCAGACCGGTGCGCGCGGCCTGCGCGCCATCATGGAGGAGGTCCTCCAGGCGGTCATGTACGAGGTCCCGTCCCGCAAGGACGTGGCCCGTGTGGTCATCACGGCGGACGTCGTCCTCTCCAACGTCAACCCGACCCTGATCCCGCGCGACGCGCGCGGCGGTCGCGGCCCGGGCGAGCAGAAGACAGCCTGACCCGCACCTGCGCGACGAGTACGACGAGCACGGCGAAGGGCCCCGGTCGATCGACCGGCGCCCTG